>NZ_JBTNDD010000009.1:0-184677 GCF_054511195.1 Arthrobacter sp. Sr33
CACACACACCACCCGTGAACGGCATCAAAAGACGTTCACACCAAGGATGGTGTAAAGATATGCTGCTTTCGTCCACTATGCGGTTCCCAACCAACAACAGGAACCAAAAAAAACAACACAATACAGGTATATACTGTTCAAGTTGTAACCAAAAAAACTTCCCACCCCACACGGCTCACACAGCCAGTGCAGGGGAACGGGTAAAAGGGTTACGGCGGTCACAGCGTGGGGGAAACGCCCGGTCCCATTCCGAACCCGGAAGCTAAGACCCACAGCGCCGATGGTACTGCACCCGAGAGAGTGTGGGAGAGTAGGACACCGCCGGACAACCATTAGACGAAAGGCCCCACCACCGGTGGGGCCTTTCGCACTTAACCCACCACACCCCAAACACCCCTGATGCAGGCCCTACAATGGGTAGGGCGGCGAAGCATGCCACCCACACAGATTCATAGAGAAACCGAACGGAAACCGCACCAGTGCCGGCTCCGTTTGTAATGAGAGGAACCGCGTAGCCATGGCCGACCAAGACCGCAATCACGGAGCGGACCGGGCAGACCGACGGCCCGATCGATCAGGTACCCAGGGCGGCCGGTCGGTTGGCAAGCAGAGCGACGCCCCCCGGGGCTCGGCCTCCCGCGATGATAGGGCGGGTGGGTATCGGGGAGCACGTCCGAACACCGGCGGGTCATCAGCCGGCCGCGGTGCCAGCCAGGGCAGGGGAAGCGGTCCACGTGACGAAAACCGTGGCGGCTCCGAGCGCGCCGAGAGTGGGAAGCGTTCCTTCAACGCCCGGGACCTTCGCAGCGCCAACCGTCCAGACCGCGAACGGTCCCCAAATATCGATGAGGATGTCACTGGCGCTGAACTGGATCGGGTGACCCGGGCGCAGATCCGCAACCTTGAAGAAAAGAGCGCCGAGTGGGTGGCCCGCCACCTCGTAATGGCGGGCCGTCTGCTTGAGGATGAGCCCGAACTGGCATTCCAGCACGCCCTGGCGGCCAGCCGCCGCGGTGGCAGGCTCGCCGTCGTGCGTGAAGCAGTGGGCCTGACCGCCTACGCTGCCGGACACTACGGTGAGGCGCTCCGTGAGTTCCGCACCTATCGCCGGATCAGCGGTTCGAACGACCACCTTCCGGTCATGGCCGACTGTGAACGTGGGCTGGGCCGCCCCGACCGCGCCCTTGATCTTGCTCAATCAGAGGAGGCCGAAGGGCTGAGTTCTGCGGGCAAGGTGGAACTGGCCATGGTGGTCTCCGGGGCTCGCTCAGACCTGTTGCAGCACGATGCCGCGGTCGCCGCACTGGAAATCAGCCAGCTCGACCGCAACCGTGCGTTCAGCTACAGCCCACGGCTGTTTCGCGCCTACGCTGAGGCCTTGGCGGCGGTTGGCCGTACCGCCGAAGCAGAGCAGTGGCGCCGTCAGGCCGGGATCGCCGACAGCGCTCTGGGGTTGGGCGAGTTCGCCGAGCCGGACATCGTTGATCTCGGCGGTGACGATGAGGAGGTCCCCGATGCCTCGGCCGCCCGTCGGCGGGTTGCTTCGGCTCCCACCGGCAGTCCCGGGACCACCTCGCTGACTGAACGCCGGCCGGGAACAGGCGACGCCCCCGCAGCCGACAGTGAGCCGGACACCGTCACTGGGTCGGACGCCGTCACTGAGTCGGAGGACGAACCGCGTCTCGAAGCGAAGTCGGCCGGTCAGGAAGCGGCGGAAGCGGCAGCCGCCCAGCAGTCCGTGGAAACGCCGGGCGCCCCCGACGACGTCCCGGAGGAGGAGGTGCGCCGCGCACCTGCCACCTGGCGTTCACTCAACCGGCCCGCTCCAATTCGCACCAGCCCCGAAGGCGGGCAGGACACCGAAAGGCACCATGACTGAGGCTTCCCTGATCTCGTCCTACGATGCACTCTTAGCCGATCTGGATGGTGTCGTCTACGCGGGACCCAACGCCATTCCTGGTGCGGTGGAGTCCCTGGAACGTTTGGCGGACATCGAAGTCGCCCTCGCCTACATCACCAACAACGCGTCCCGGTCAGCCGAACAGGTTGCAGCACACCTGCGCGAGCTGGGTGCTCCGGCGACGGCGGCCCAGGTGTTCGGGTCGGCGTTTGCCGGGGCTGAGCTCCTGGCCACACTGGTGCCCGCCGGGTCGACCGTCCTGGTCACCGGCAGCCAGACCCTGGTCGACCAGGTCAAGGCGCAGGGTTTGGTCCCAGTCACCTCCGCTGAGCCAACTCCTGATGCAGTCATTCAGGGCTTCGACCCCAACCTGGGGTGGAAGGATCTGGCTGAGGCTGCCTACGCGGTGGCGGGTGGTGCGGTGTGGGTAGCAACCAACACGGACCTGTCCATTCCGCAGCTCCGCGGAATCGCCCCCGGCAACGGGTCGCTGGTCGCGGCGGTCACCGCCGCCACCGGTAGCACCCCCGCGGTCGCCGGCAAACCCGAAGCGGCGTTGTTCACCACTGCCGCCAAGCACCTCGGTGTCTCTCGCCCACTGGTGGTTGGAGACCGGCTCGATACCGACATTCTGGGCGGAAACCGTGCCCGGATGGACACTGCCCTGGTGCTCACCGGCGTCGACACGGTGCGGACGGCGCTGGCGGCTGTCGCCGGTCAGCGTCCCAAGTACCTCCTGGCCGACCTTGAGGGCCTCTACGAGCCGTACCCGGAAATCAGCCACAGCGACGGCGTGTACCGGTGCGGGGCGTCGTCGGCGATGGTCGACGACGGAACGGTCCACCTGACCGGGGACCTGGCGAACCTCGACACCTGGCGTGCCGCCTGCAGCGCCTGGTGGAGCGCTAATCCTGACCCTGCGACCGCCGCACTGCCCGCCCTGCAGTCCGCGGGCAGCCCGGTTCTCGCCGATTCCGCAGGTCGCTGATGACTGGCGCTGCCCCGAGTGTGCCGTCACCTGAAGACAGCGTGGATCACGCTGCAATAGATGACGCCGCAATAGACGACGCTGAAATAGACCATGCCGCAACGGTTGGCGAGGGCCCGGACTTTCCCCGCAGGGCGGAGACCAGCGGGGACACCAGCGTGGATGGGCTGACCGCTCATCTGGCCGACATCCCGGGCCTCCCCATTGACGACCACAACCGCCTGTACACGGGGCTCCATGACGGCCTGCTTGCCGAGCTCAACGCCGATCCGCCCAAAGCCCATGACGCGCCTTGACCAGGCTCTGGTGGCCCGAGGGCTGGCACGGTCCAGGTCGCACGCCGCCCAGCTCATCGCCGCCGGCCGGGTGCGCCGCGCCGGCGTCATCCAGGCCAAGGCCGCCAGTAAGGTCCAGGATTTTGAGGAGCTGGCAGTCGACGACGGCGGTGCCCCCGACTTCGTGAGCCGTGCCGGGGTGAAACTTGACGGGGCGCTGCGGTCTTTCACCGGGGTCGCTGTGGAGGGGAAACGGTGCCTCGACGCTGGCGCCTCCACGGGCGGCTTCACCGAGGTGCTCCTGCGCGCTGGCGCCTCCCGTGTGGCAGCCGTCGACGTCGGGCACGGCCAGCTCGTTGCGGACCTGCGCCGGGACCCACGGGTCGACGTCGTCGAGGGGCTAAACGTGCGTCAACTGGAGCCCGACGCCATCGGAGGCCAGGTCGATCTGACGGTCGCGGACCTGTCCTTCATTTCCCTCACCCTGGTGCTGCTCCCACTCGCCCGGGCCACCAAACCCGGCGGTGACATGGTGCTGCTCATCAAACCCCAGTTCGAAGTGGGCAAGGGAAAACTGAACTCCAGCGGGGTGGTGGCAACCGAACCGGAACGGCGCCGCGCCGTCGGACAGGTGATCGGGAGGGCCCTGGCCCACGGACTGACCGTGTCGGGGCTGATTCGCAGTCAACTACCGGGTCAGGACGGAAATGTTGAGTTCTTTGTGTGGATAACAGTGCCGACCGGCCCGTTGGTGCCTAGGATCGAAGGGGAGCTTGATCGCATGACCCGGCAGGTGCTGGACTCCAGCACTGCTTTTACTGATGCCCGGCTAGTTACCGGCACGCCAGACGGCGCACGGGATACGACGGAGCTTCAATGACACGACGGATACTGGTCCTTGCCCACACCGGGCGGCACGACGCGATGGCGGCTGCCCAGGAAGCCTGCACGCAGCTGCACCAGTCAGGGTTGGTCCCCGTCATGCGGGATGAGGAACTGAAGGACATCCAGGACGAGTACGGGGTGCTCACCGCGCCCACCGAAACCCTAGGCGTCGACGTCGGACTCGACGAGGTTGAGCTGGGGATGGTCCTGGGCGGCGATGGGACCATTCTCCGCGCCGCAGAACTGGTCCGCGGCTCCGAGGTCCCCCTTCTCGGCGTCAACCTCGGGCACGTCGGGTTCCTCGCCGAAAGTGAACGGGCCGACCTCACCGAGACGGTGCGCCGGGTGGTGGACCGTGATTACACCGTCGAAGAGCGGATGACCATCGACGTCCAGGTGTGGCGCGGTGACGTCCTCGCAGCCCAGACCTGGGCGCTGAACGAGGCGGCCGTCGAGAAGGCCAGCCGCGAACGGATGATCGAGGTGGTGATGGAGGTTGATGGGCGACCCCTCAGCTCGTTCGGGTGTGACGGTGTGGTGATGGCAACACCCACGGGGTCGACCGCCTACGCCTTCTCCTCCGGCGGACCCGTGGTCTGGCCCGAGGTGGAAGCCCTGCTGATGGCGCCGATCAGTGCCCACGCCCTCTTCACCAAACCACTGGTGATCGCGCCGACGTCGGTCCTCGCCGTGGAGATCCTCACCCGCACCGACGCGGCGGGCGTCCTGTGGTGCGACGGGCGGCGCACCGTCGACCTGCCGCCCGGCGCCCGGGTGGAAGTCCGCCGTGCAGCTACCCCGGTCCGGTTGGCTCGCACCCAACTCACCCCCTTCTCCGAGCGACTCGTGAAGAAGTTCTCGCTCCCCACCCAGGGCTGGCGTGGCCCGACCAGTCATGCAGGAGGTACCGGCCAGTGATCGAAGAAATCCGCATCCGCGACCTTGGCGTCATCACCGATGCCACACTGCACCTGGGCGGCGGTTTCACCGTAGTGACCGGTGAAACCGGTGCCGGCAAGACGATGGTGATCACCGCTCTGGGGCTGCTGCTCGGCGCGCGGGCCGACGCCGGTGCCGTACGTCTCGGAGCGAAAGCCGCTTCGGCCGAGGCGGTCCTCCGGATCGCCCCGCACAGCACCGCCGCACTGCGTGCCGCGGAAGCGGGCGGGGAATTGGACGAGTCGGAGGGCTCGGCTGAGCTGATCGTCGCACGCACTGTCAATGGTGATGGACGGAGTCGCGCGTACGTCGGCGGCAGGTCAGCCCCGGCGGGGGTGCTCGCTGAGCTGGGATCGGCGCTGGTGGTAGTCCACGGCCAGTCCGATCAGCTACGCCTGAAAACCACTGCGGCCCAGCGGGAAGCGCTGGACAAATTCGCGGGGGCCCCACTGGCTGAGGTGCTGGGACGCTATCAGGTGAGTTACCGTCGCCTGCAGGAGGCGGCCGCCGAGCTGGAGCAACTCCTGACCGACTCGCGGGAGCGGGTCAGGGAGGCCGAATCACTGCAGGCCGCGCTCGAGGAAATTGACGCCGTCGCACCGCAGCCGGGTGAGGATGACAACCTGAAGGCGGAGTCCATCCGTCTGGGCCACGTCGAGGAGCTTCGGACCGCGGCGTTCAAAGCCCACCAGGCGCTCGTCTCGGGTGAATTCGCCGACGACCAGGACGCCACAGTGCTCGTGGATGCCGCCAAACGCCAACTGGAATCGGCGGGGGACCATGACCCAGCCCTGGCCGCGCTGGCTGGGCGACTCGCCGAAGTGGGCTACATCCTCACCGATATTTCAACCGAACTGTCGGGCTATAGCGCCTCCCTCGACAGCGACGGACCCGGCCGGCTGGCCGAAGTCGAATCGCGACGGGCCGAACTGGCCGTCCTCATCCGCAAGTACGCGCCCAGCATCGACGAGGTGCTTGACTGGGCTGCGGCCGGGCAGCTCCGGCTCGGTGAGCTAGGCGACGACTCCACCCGGATCGAGGCGCTGGGGAAGGAGATTGCCGCCCTTGAGCAGACGGTGGGTGCGCAGGCCGAGGAACTCACCGCCCTGCGCACCGTCGCCGCCGCCACGCTCGCAGAGCGGGTCACCGACGAACTGTCGGCACTCGCCATGGCGGCGGCCAGCCTGGTCATCGACGTGACGGCAGGGGAGCGCACCCTGTTCGGCGCCGACTCGATCGCGTTCCTGCTACAGCCACACCCCGGCTCGGCCGCGCGGCCGCTGGGGAAGGGCGCGTCGGGCGGTGAACTCTCCCGGGTGATGCTCGCAATCGAAGTGGTGCTGGCCGCCGTCGACCCCGTACCGACCTTCGTGTTCGACGAGGTGGACGCGGGAGTGGGCGGCAAAGCGGCGGTGGAAATCGGGCGACGACTCGCCATGCTCGCCGAACACGTCCAGGTGATTGTGGTCACCCATCTGCCCCAGGTGGCGGCGTTCGCGTCCCAACACATCAGGGTGACCAAGAACGTGTCGGCGACCGCCGCCGGCGACGGTGTCACGGCCAGCGACGTCGAAGTCCTGCCCGAAGCGGAGCGGGTGCGGGAGCTGGCACGCATGCTTGCCGGGCAGGAGGAGTCGGCGTCGGCCCAGGCACACGCCGAGGAACTGCTCGCAGACGCAGCGCGGACCGCCTCGAAGTGCTAGGCTCGAACTCCGTGGTGCAATCAACAAATTCCCGGTTCCAGAAGTCCGCCAAGACTACCAAGCACGTCTTCGTGACGGGTGGCGTAGCCTCCTCCCTCGGGAAGGGACTCACCGCTTCAAGCCTCGGTCATCTTCTCCGTGCGCGTGGCTTATCAGTCACGATGCAGAAGCTCGACCCGTATCTCAACGTGGACCCGGGCACCATGAACCCGTTCCAGCACGGCGAGGTCTTCGTGACCGACGACGGCGCTGAAACGGACCTCGACATCGGCCACTACGAGCGTTTCCTCGATGAAAGCCTTGACGGCTCGGCGAACGTCACGACCGGCCAGATCTACTCGACGGTCATCGCCAAGGAACGCCGCGGCGAATACCTCGGCGACACCGTCCAGGTCATCCCGCACATCACCGACGAGATCAAGCGCCGGATGCGGTTGCCTTCCGAACCCGTCGAAGCCAAGAAGGCGCCCGACGTCATCATCACCGAGATCGGTGGCACCGTCGGCGACATTGAGTCGCAGCCGTTCCTTGAGGCTGCCCGCCAGGTACGCCAGGACATTGGCCGCAACAACGTGTTCTTCCTGCACGTCTCCCTGGTGCCCTACATCGGCCCCTCCCAGGAACTGAAAACGAAGCCAACCCAGCACTCGGTGGCGATGCTCCGATCCATCGGCATCCAGCCGGATGCCATCGTGATCCGCTCGGACCGCGAAATTCCGGACGCCATGCGGGAAAAGATCGGTCGCATGTGCGACGTCGACGTCGACGCCGTCGTCAATGCCGCCGACGCCGCGAGCATCTACGACATTCCGAAGACCCTGCACGCACAGGGCCTCGACGCGTACATTGTGCAGGCCCTTGACCTGAAGTTCAAGGACGTCAACTGGACCAAGTGGAACAAACTTCTCGACGCCGTCCACCACCCCAAACACACCGTCGAAATTGCCCTGGTGGGCAAGTACATCGACCTGCCGGACGCCTACCTGTCGGTGACTGAGGCGCTGCGCGCTGGCGGTTTCGCCAACAAGTCCAAGGTGATCATCCGCTGGGTGCCCTCGGACGACTGCGACACCCCCGAAGGAGCGGCGCAGGCCCTCGACGGAGCCGACGCCATCTGCGTGCCGGGCGGCTTCGGTATCCGCGGCCTCGAAGGCAAACTCGGTGCCCTCAAGTACGCCCGAGAAAACTCGGTCCCCACGCTGGGACTCTGCCTCGGGTTGCAGTGCATGGTCATCGAATACGCCCGCAACGTGGTGGGCCTTGAAGGCGCATCCTCGAGTGAGTTTGATCCCGACACCGAGTTCCCGGTCATCGCGACCATGGCCGAGCAGTTGCACATTGTCGACGGCGACGGCGACATGGGCGGCACCATGCGCCTGGGCCTGTGGGAGGCGAAGCTCGACGAAGGTTCAGTGGTGGCCCGCACCTACGGGAAAACCACTGTGAGCGAACGCCACCGCCACCGCTACGAGGTCAACAATGACTTCCGTGAGCAGATCTCGGCCGCCGGCATGGTGTTCTCCGGAACGTCCCCCGACGGCAAGCTGGTCGAGTTTGTTGAACTGCCAAAGAGCGTCCACCCGTACTATGTGGCCACCCAGGCGCACCCCGAGCTGAGCTCACGCCCCACCCGGCCGCACCCGCTGTTCGCCGGACTGGTAAAGGCTGCACTGCTCCGCCGCGGGGTCAAGGCCTAACATGAGCCAGGGGGCGGACATGGACGAATCGGCGCAGCCGCTGGGTGACCAGCAGAGCCCCCGGCGTTTGCTGGACTCCACGGTGGTCTACGAGGGCAGGATCTGGAACGTCGTCAGCGACACGTTCTCCCTAACCGATGACGGCCACGGCGAACCGCTGGTGCGTGACTATATCGAGCATCCCGGTGCTGTGGCGGTATTGGCCCTGAACGACGCCGGGCAGGTGCTGTTGATCAACCAGTACCGCCACCCGGTGCGGATGACGCTCTGGGAAATCCCGGCGGGCCTGCTCGATGTTCCTGATGAGGACTTTGTGGCGGCTGCAGCGCGGGAGCTCGCCGAGGAGGCGGACCTCACTGCTGAGCGGTGGAACGTCCTGACCGACCTGTTCCTGTCACCCGGGTCCTCCAGTGAAGCGTTGCGTATCTATCTGGCGCGGGGCGTCGCGGAGATCCACCCTGATGCGCGCCACGAACGCACCCACGAGGAAGCCGAAATTGAGCTGGCGTGGGTTGACCTGGACGAGGCAGTCGCCGCCGTCCTGGCCGGTAGAATCCACAGCCCTTCGGCAATCGCAGCGATTCTCGCCGCGTCAGTGGCACGGAACTCCGGCTACGAACAACTGCGACCCGCCGACGAGCCCTGGCCTGAACACTCCAGCCAGCACCACACCTGGCCCAACGGATCGGTCCTGAAGGGCTGACGATGGCGGTTCCTGCAACGAGGACCGCAGTGGACGAGCTGCGGGAAACCGGCCCCGGACGGCTCATGAGCGAATACCTTCAGCACATGGCAGTGGAACGTGGCCTGTCGGTCAACACCCTTGCCGCGTACCGGCGTGACCTGTTGAGGTATCACCGGTTTCTGGCGGCCCGTTCAGTCACCGACGTGCAGCGGATCACCCGGCATGACATCTCGGCGTTCGCGCAGGCCCTGTCCACCGGTTCTGATGGCCTCGCCCCGTTGAGTCCGCGGTCCGCCGCGCGCACCGTGGTCGCGGTCCGTGGCCTGCACCGGTTCTGGGCCCTCGAGGGCATCTGTACCGCCGATCCCGCCCACGACATTCACCCTCCCATCGCCGGTAAGCGGCTCCCGAAAGCCATCTCGGTCGATGAGGTGACCCGCATCCTCGAGGCCGTGAACACGGACACCCCGGGTGGACAGCGGGACCGGGCGCTGCTGGAATTCCTGTACTCCACCGGCTCCCGGATCAGTGAGGCGGTCGGGCTCGACGTCGACGACGTGTCGGTGGATGCGGCTCTGGAAGGCCCCGCCGTCGTCCGCTTGTTCGGCAAGGGGTCCAAGGAGCGGATGGTGCCGTTGGGGTCGTACGCGGCGAAGGCCATTGACTCCTACCTGGTCCGGGCCCGGCCAGCCCTGTCCGCCAACGGTCGGGGTAACCCGGCACTGTTCCTGAACCTGCGCGGTGGGCGACTGAGCCGGCAGAGTGCGTGGACCATCCTGAAGTCGGCGGCCGAGAAAGCCGGTGTGACCCGCGAGGTGTCGCCGCACACCCTGCGGCACTCCTTCGCGACCCACTTGCTGGAAGGCGGCGCTGATGTGCGGGTGGTGCAGGAGCTGCTCGGCCACGCCTCGGTCACCACCACCCAGGTGTACACCCTGGTTACTGCGGATACCCTCCGCGAGGTATATGCTGCTGCGCATCCACGCGCTCTCTGATCCGCGGAGTCGATGTAACCTCAGCGAGCCAGCTGGAAACTAACTGTGCATGAACAGGTTACTCACTTCAGGGGGGCCAATGTTGCAGCATGACGAAGGTTTTTTTGCCGCAATCCACAGAGAGCATCGCCCGCGCGTTTTCAACTACATTCACCGCAGGGTCAACAGCCGTGAAGCCGCTGATGAGCTGACCAACGACGTCTTCCGCGTCGCCTGGCAACGCAACCCGGACCCTGCAGATCTGACCATCGCGTGGCTGCTGGCCGTCGCCCACCACCTGATTGGCAACGAGTACCGACGGCGTGAGCGCTCCGAGCAGCTGATGCAACGGATTCGTTCCACGGCGGTGCTGCAATCGAGGACCGCGCAAAGCGCCCAGCAGCACACGGTGGCCGAGGCACTCCTCGGGCTGCGGGACAGGGAACGGGAAATCCTGCTGCTCGCCTACTGGGATGACCTGAGCTTGGCGGATATCGCCCAGGTACTGGCCTGCAGCCCATCCGCCGCGAAAGTTCGCCTGCACCGGGCACGCAAAGCGTTCGCCGCCCAGCTGCCCACCGCAATGATGGCCGAGGGAGTTGCCTGAAATGGACCGCATCGAAAACCTGATCCGGGGACTGGACCCGGTCCGTGCTGAGGGCCGGGCGAATGGAGCTGCCGATTCCCAGCCGGCTTCGGAAGCGGACGAAGACGCCGGGGTGTTCAGCGACGACCGCCCAGTGGTGGTGCCGCTGGCGCGGCGGCGAACCGTCGTCCTCGTGCTTGCCGGTGCCGCTGCGGCAGCGGCTGTGGCCGGCGCGATCGTGGTGGGCAGCTCCATGGGTGTCCTGGGTCCGTTGCCGGCGGGCACCACTGATCCGGAGCCCGCCCCGAAGCCGACGACGGTGGGCGAGGGCACCGCCGATCCCGCCCCTGAGCCGACGGCCGTGCCCACCGGGCCTCCCGCCGACGTCGGGTGCCAGCCACAAGATGTTGACCGGCTGATGGAACAGGGCAGCGACTTCGCCTCCTACACCCCGTGGACCACGAATCCCCAGTACTACCCGGTGATCGGGTGTACCGACGAGTGGATGTCGATGGAGCTGACCGAGGAAGGGTACGCGGTCGAGGGCAAGGACGGGGGCAACGCCTGGTTCTACATCGCCCAGCGCGTCAACGGCCAATGGGTCATTGACCTCGATACCTACGGCGCGATTCTCCGGTGGGAGTTCCTCATGGAGGACCCCAACAGGACACCCCAGGAACTGATGGACCAGCGATTCATCGAAGCGGGCATCCCGGTGGAACTGCGGGAAGAGCTGGTCGGAGCCGGTCCCACCGCTGATGAACTGGTGCGGGGCCTTGACGCACCGGAGCTGGGCCTGTCCTACAGGATTCCGCTGGGCTGGGGGATTGTTGACGTGGCTGATGGGTACAACCTTGTCGACACCACGGGGAACGTTGTTTCCACGCTTATGCGGTCACGGGAGTCGGGAATTGGCGGGGCATGCTCGGAGCCCCCGGTGCCGTGGCGGGAAGTGCGGTCGGTTCCGGTGTCGATCGATACCCCGAGCGGGCCGGTAGGCGCCAGGTTTGTGCTCCGGGTATTCACCGGCGATCGACTCGTCGGCACCACGGCGCTGGTGTTGTCCACCGACCCCACCTCGGGTGAGGCCTGCATGCTCTATAACGTCATCTCGAATGCCGAGGTCGGCTTGCTGTCCCTGACAAACAACTTCCAGCTCACACCGTACGAGGTGGGTCGGGAGTTCGCATCCCTGGCGGAAGCTGAAGAGTATGCCGGGTCGGCGGAGTTCGACGCCCTGGCGGCTATCGCCGATTCGATAATCATCACCGACTAGTCACCCCTTAGACCGGGGAGTTCGGTCTGGCGACTCAGGTCCGCCCTGAGTCGCCAGACCTCACGGTTCGGTGGCGGTTGAGGCGGCTACACTTGGGCCTCATGAGCCCCCGCCCCGTCGTTTTGTGCTTCCTGTTCCGTGACACGGAATCGGGTAGCGAAGTACTGCTCGGGCTCAAGAAGACGGGGTTCGGCGCCGGGCGGATTGTTACCCTCGGCGGGGGAGTCGAACCCGGCGAAACCGCGCCCCAGGCAGCGGTACGGGAAGTTGCGGAGGAATCCGGCGTTGTCGTCGGCGTGGCCCAACTGACCCAGCTGGGGCGGATCCGTTGGCGGTTCCCAGCCCAGCCGGCCGCCGACATGGACGCAGCGATCTTCACCGCCGTCGAGTGGACCGGAACTCCGCAGCCCACCGCCGAGGTGGACCCCGCCTGGTATCCCGTCGATGACCTGCCGTGGGATGGCATGTGGGACGACGCACGGCACTGGCTGGGGTCGGTGATCGCCGGCGAACAACTGGACGTGCTCGTCTCCCTCAACCCGGACAACAAGACGGTCCGCAGCGCAATCTTCGCCTAGACAGTACGGATCGAGTCAACCCAGAACTGGTCGGGCCAACCCATAAGGGTCGAGTCAACGGAAATGACGGGTTCTCCAAGGAAAACCCGCCATTTCTGTTGACTCGATCCAATACAAGGGAGGGAGGCTAGGGGACCTGACGCTGCTCCGGACCGTTATAGGCGCTGAGCGGGCGGATCAGGGAGTTGGCGGCGGTCTGCTCCATGATGTGGGCGGTCCAACCGGTGATCCGGGCGGCGATGAACAGCGGCGTGAACATCTCGGTATCGAAGCCCATCAGGTGGTACGTGGGGCCGGCCGGATAGTCGAGGTTGGGCTTGATGCTCTTCGCCTCCTCCATCGCGGATTCCAGCCCGCTGTACAGGCCGAGCAGCTCCGGCCGGCCGAAGTGCTCGATCATCCGATCCAGGGCACCCTTCATGGTGGGCACCCGTGAGTCGCCGTTCTTGTAAACCCGGTGGCCGAAGCCCATCACCTTCTTCTTCTGGGCGAGAGCATCCTCCATCCAGGCCTTGGCGCGGGCGGCTGCCTCTTCCCGGGACTCGTCGGTGCGGATGCCGATCTCCTCGAACGTGTGCATCACTGCTTCGTTCGCGCCACCGTGCAGGGGGCCCTTCAGTGCACCGATGGCCCCGGTCACCGCCGAATGAAGGTCAGCCAGGGTGGACGTGATGACCCGGGCGGTGAAGGTTGAGGCGTTGAAGGAGTGCTCGGCGTATAGCACCATCGACACGTTGAACGCCTCGACGACCTCCGGGGCAGCTTCCTCACCGAAGGTCATCCAGAGGAAGTTCGCCGAATAGTCAAAATCGTCCCGCGGGGCGACGATCTCCTGACCACGACGACGGCGCTGGTCGTAGGCGACGACGGCGGGGAACGCTGCGAAGAGTTCCATCGCCTTCTCGAGGTTGGCCTCGGGGGAGGAATCCGATGCCTTGGGGTGGTTGGCGCCGAGCACCGACACGGCGGTGCGGGCGACGTCCATCGGGTGGCACGAGGTGGACAGCAGATCAATCGCTGCCTTCACATTGTCGGCCAGCGCACGGTGGCTACGCTCGAACGCAGTGAATTCGGCCAGCTGGTCCTTCGACGGAAGCTCGCCATGCCACATCAGGTAGGCAACCTCCTCGAAGCTGCACCTTGCGGCCAGCTCCTGCACCGGATACCCGCGGTAGAGCAACGAGTTGGTGTCGGAATTGACCATCGAGATAGCCGTGGTGTCGACGGTGACTCCGGCCAGGCCTTTGTAGATCTGCGTTTCTGTCGTTTCTGTCATGGGGACTCCTGTTCAACGGCGGAAGGGGCCTGCTGCGTCGTGTGCTCCGGTGAACCGGGCACCTGAAAATTGAAAACCGAGGTGTCAAAACGGTTGTACGCCTCGTAGTCCACGAGCTCGTACAGACGCGCCCTGGTCTGCATGGCACCGACGGCCCCCTGCTGGGTGCCGTCGGCCTTGATGATTTCCAGCGTACGCTCCGCGGCGCCCATTGCACTACGCAGCAGGGTGACGGGATAGATCACCATGTTGACTCCCGCCGAGGCGAGCTGGTCCAGTGTGAACAACTCGCTCTTCCCGAACTCGGTCATATTGGCGAGGATGGGGACGTCGACGGCGTCGCGGATGGCCTGGAATTCGGTCAGGTCCCGCATCGCCTCGGGGAAGATCGCGTCGGCACCGGCGTCCACCAGCGCTTTGGCACGGTCCTTGGCTGCCTGAAGGCTATCGGTGCCGCGGATGTCGGTCCGCGCCATGATCAGGAAGTTCGGGTCACGGCGGGCGTCGGCGGCCGCCCGGATGCGTTTGGTGGCCGTGTCCAGATCCACCACGTTCTTGCCATCCAGATGCCCACACCGTTTGGGGTTGAACTGGTCCTCAATGTGGCAACCGGCCAGGCCGGCGTTTTCAAGTTCCTGGATGCTCCGCGCCACGTTCATTGGCTCACCGAAGCCGGTGTCGGCGTCGACAATTGATGGCAGGTCGGTCATTCGGGCGATCTGCCCGGCGCGGGTGGCGACCTCGGTGAGCGTCGTCAGGCCAATATCCGGTAGGCCGAGATCGTTGGCGAGGACCGCGCCGGAGATATAGACGCCGTCGAACCCCTTGTCCTCAATCAGCCGTGCCGACAGGGGATTGAATGCACCGGGGAACTGCTGGATCCGGCCCGAGGCGAGACCCTCCCGGAACGCGATGCGCTTCTGCTCGGGGGTGATGGCTGAGTACAACATTTAGAACAGTCCCTTCGGGGCGGTGTCGGGGTCAATGATGCCGGCAGCGGCGACGAGGTTGAGCTGGTCCAGTTCGCCTGCCGCGAGCTCCGGCAACCGCTCGACGACGGCGAGGAACCGGTCGATCTCTGCCTCGTCGACAATCCGGTGGCCGTCCTGGCCCGCGGCCAGGGTGCGTAGCTTGTTGATGTACTGCTCCCGGGCGAATGGCCGGGCGCCGAGGGGGTGCGCGTCGGCGACGGCCAGCTCGTCGGTGAGGACCGTGCCGTCGGTCAGGGTGATCTCCACCCGGCCGCCGAAGGCCTTCTCGCTGATGTCGAGCGAATGGTAACGCCGGGTCCACTCCGGGTCCTCCAGCGTAGTGACCTTCTGCCAAAGTGCCACGGTGTCGGCCCTGCCAGCCCGCTCCGGGGTGTAGGAATCGACGTGGTGCCAGGAGCCGTCCTGCAATGCGACCGTGAAGATGTAGGGGATCGAATGGTCGAGGGTCTCGCGTGACGCGGTGGGATCGTACTTCTGCGGGTCGTTTGCACCGGACCCGATCACGTTGTGGGTGTGGTGCGAGGTGTGGATGACGATCGACTGCACCTGCTCGGGATCGGCGGCCTCCGGGTGGGCCGCATGGAGCTTGCGGGCGAGGTCGATCAGGGCCTGCGCCTGGTACTCGGCCGAGTGCTCCTTGGTGTAGGTGTCAAGAATGGCCCGCTTGGCTTCGCCGGCCGCCGGTAGCGGAACCTCGTACCTGCCGTCCGGGCCATCCAGCAGCCACGCAATGAACCCGTCTTCGCCCTCGTAGATCGGGGTGGGGGAGGTCTGGCCGCGCATCGCCCGGTCCGCTGACTCCACCGCCATCTTCCCGGCGAAGGCCGGAGCATGGGCCTTCCAGGTGGAAATCTCGCCCTTCCGGGATTGACGGGTGGCAGTGGTGGTGTGCAGGGCCTGGCCGATGGACTGGAAAATGGTTTCGACGTCGAGCTCCAACAACGTGCCGATCCCAGCAACCGCCGACGGGCCGAGGTGCGCCACGTGGTCAATCTTGTGCTTGTGGAGGCAGATGGCCTTCACCAGGTCCACCTGAATCTCGTAGCCGGTGGTGATCGCGCGCAGCAGGTCCCGCCCTGATCGCCCGGTGTGCTGGGCAACGGCGAGGATTGGCGGAATGTTGTCGCCAGGGTGGGAGTAGTCGGCGGCCAGGAACGTGTCGTGGTAATCCAGTTCCCGAACGGCGACGCCGTTGGCCCAGGCAGCCCACTCGGGGGACGTCTTCTCCTGGATGCCGAAGATGGTGGCGCCGGCACCGTTCGACGACGCCGGGTGGCTGGTGGCCTGGGCGCGGGCGGCGACCACTGGGGCGCGCGTGAACGAGGCGACGGCCACCGAGGCGTTATCGATGATGCGGTTGATCACCATGTCGGCGACGTCGGCGTCGACCTCCACCGGATCGGCAGCGACCAACGCCAGCCGGTAGGCGAGCTGCTCCTCGCGGGGGAGGTTTTCGTCGCTGCGGTGGGTGCGGACCAGATGATGTTCAACCATTGAGGTGAGCCTTTCGGGATGGGGCGAATCCGGCGTCGAAGCTAAGTTTCGACGCCAGTAGGTGGGCAAGACTGTTGTGCAGGTGGATCTTGGTGGCGGCTATCGCCAGATCGGTGTTGCCACCGGCGATTGACCGGGCGATCTGCGCATGCTCGGCAGCTGAGGCGAGCAGCCGTTCGCTGTTGTCTTTGGCGAGGCGCCTGATACGCACAAGTTGCGCGCGGAGTTGGCCCTGCGCCTGGCGGAGGAATTGGTTGTCCGCGGCGTCGTCGACGGCGACGTCCAGTTCCGAGACCAGGGCATAGTAATCGCGCCGGTCGGGGTCGGCACCGGCGATGAGGCTGGACGCGGCCTCGAAGCGCTGCGCCAGAGCGGTGAAGACGTGGGGGTCCCGGTGCACCGCGGCCAGCTCTGCGGCCTTGCAATCCAGAGCCAGGCGCACGTCGAACAGCTGGGTCATTTTCGCCAGGGAAATATCGGTGACGACGACGCCGCGTCCGGTCTGGGCGGCGGTCAAGCCTTCCGCGCTGAGCCGGGCGAGTGCTTCCCGCAGGGGGGTTCGTGAGACTCCGAGCCGGGCCGACTGCTCAACTTCGGCGAGTACTGTCCCGGGGATCAGACGCCATTCGACAATGTCGGACTTTAATGCGGCGTAGGCCCTGTCGCTGGCTCGCATTGATCCTCCTGCCGACGCTGGCCTGTACCGGTGACGGTGTTCACTAGTACTGCCAATGTATACAAGGAGGACCAGTACCGCAAGATATCAGCCGAAAAAATGGACAATTCCGCATTCTCTGTATACACGGCGCGGGCTTGCTCAGTAGGATGACACCACAACACACTGACGTGGAGGAGAGCTCAATGAGCCAGGACTATCGCACGCTGTATCGCCAAAGCCTTGAGGCACCCGACGAGTTCTGGCTGGAAGCGGCTCAGGCGGTGACCTGGACGCGGCCACCGACCACCGCAGTAGACAGCACACACGCGCCACTTCACCGGTGGTTTCCCGACGGAGGGCTGAACACCTCCTACAACGCCCTGGACCGGCACATCGAGGCCGGGCGGGGCGACGCCACGGCCCTGATCTACGATTCGGCGATGCTTGGCCTGGCGCGGGAATACACCTACACCGAATTGCGCGATGAGGTGGCACGCTTTGCCGGGGTGCTGCGCTCGCAGGGAGTGGCCAAGGGGGACCGGGTGGTTATCTACCTGCCCATGGTGCCGGAAGCGGTGATCGCGATGCTTGCCACCGCACGCCTCGGGGCGATCCACTCGGTGGTCTTCGGTGGTTTTGCCGCGAAGGAACTCGCCTCACGGATCCAGGATGCCCGGCCCACCGTCGTCGTGACGGCGTCTGGTGGTCTGGAGCCCCGCGGGCCCATCGAGTACCTCCCGTCAGTGCACCAGGCTCTCGACCTCAGCGACCACCGGGTGGCCACGGTGATCGTGAAATCCCGTGATGGGTTCCTCCACCAAGCGTCCGAGTACGGTTCGACGTCGGACGGTTCGACGTCGGACGGTTCGACGTCGAAGACTCGGGGATCGGAGCCTCCGTCGTCGGGCACCCGGGGATCGGAGACGGTCTGGCTGGACTGGGATACCGCGCAGGCCACCGCCGACCCAGCCGACCCGGTCCCCGTCCTCGCGACTGACCCGCTCTACATCCTGTACACGTCGGGAACCACCGGGTCCCCCAAGGGCGTGGTGAGGGACAACGGCGGCCACGCCGTCGCCCTGGCCTGGTCGATCACGAACATATTCGGTGTCGGCCCGGGTGATGTGATGTTGACGGCATCGGATGTGGGCTGGGTGGTGGGTCATTCATTCATCGTCTACGCGCCGCTGCTCGTGGGGGCGACCACGGTCCTGTACGAGGGGAAACCGGTCGGCACGCCCGATGCTGGCGCGTTCTGGCGGCTGATCGACGAGCACCGGATCAACGTCATGTTCACCGCGCCGACGGCGTTGCGTGCGGTGCGGAAGGTTGATCCGGAGGCGGCGCTGCTGCAGCACTACGACACCTCGAGCCTGCGGTTGCTGTTCTGCGCCGGCGAGCGGCTCGACATCGACACCTACCACTGGGCCGGAACGACTCTCGGTGTGCCAGTGATCGACAACTGGTGGCAAACCGAGACGGGCTGGCCCATCTGTGCGAACCCGCGGGGAATCGAGGAACTTCCCATCAAGCCAGGCTCGCCGACCTTGCCGCAGCCCGGGTATGACCTGAGGATTCTCGACGGCGACGGCCAGGAGGTGCCCGCCGAGACCGAGGGCAACATTGCGTTGAAACTGCCGCTGCCTCCCGGGACGCTGCCCACCCTGTGGGGGAGCGACGAACGGTTCATCAGCTCATATCTCAGCGCTTTCGACGGCTACTACGTTACGGGCGACTCCGGCTACCTCGACGACGACGGCTATGTCTTCGTCATGGGCCGCACCGACGACATCATCAACGTGGCGGGGCACCGGCTTTCCACCGGGGCTATCGAGCAGGTGCTGGCTCAGCATCCAGCTGTTGCCGAATGCGCCGTCATCGGGTTGGCCGACGCATTGAAAGGGCAGCGTGCCAGCGGCTATGTGGTGCTCAAAGCCGGGACCAACATCAGCGCGGAGACGCTTCAACAGGAACTGGTGGACCTGGTCAGGAACCAGATCGGCCCAGTAGCCGACTTCAAGCAGGCTGTGGTGGTGGATGGCCTGCCGAAGACGAGGTCCGGGAAAATCCTCCGCAAGACCATGCGTCAGATCGCTGCCGGCGAGGATTACGTAGTGCCCTCCACCATCGAGGATCAAAGTGTGCTGGATGCCATGAAGCCGGTGCTGCAACCCAGGGGTGCGGGATCTAGCTGATCCAGGAGTATTCGAACTCGGGCCGCCCTCGGGTGCCGTACCGCGGGACGCGGCGGGCGGACTCCTGGTCGGCCAGATACTCCAGGTAGCGGCGGGCGGTGACCCGGGACAGCGCCAGATCTGCCGCGACCTCCACCGCCGAGACAGCGGTCCCACCCCGCTTGAGCATCAGGATCACACCCTTGAGCGTCTCGTGGGACAGACCCTTCGGCAGGCTCCCCTGTGCGGGCGGGCGGAGCGCGGCCAGCGCGTTGTCCACCTCTGACTGGGTGGTGGAGGACGCCTGCGCTACCAGCTTGTCACGGAATGAACGGTAGTTGGTCAGCTTGTCGCTGAACGCTGAATAGGTGAACGGTTTGATGAGGTACTGGACGATCCCGGAGGAGATGGCCGACCTGACAATGTGCAGTTCACGGACGGCGGTGATGGCAACGACGTCAGTGGGCAGGCCAGCTCCGCGGATCCTTCGAATAATGTCCAGGCCGTGAGTGTCGGGCAGGTTCATGTCCAGCAGCACCAGGTCCACCCGTTCGGCACCGGGGCCCAGGAATCCCATCGCCTCTGACCCGTTGTGGGCCACCCCCACCAGGCTGAATCCCTCCAGCCGCCTGACGTATTCGGCGTGGGCTTCGGCGGTGATGGTGTCGTCTTCAATCACCAGGACCCTGATGTCCTCAGACATGGGTACCTCCAGGGAGTGGAGTCGGTGAGGTAGTGGTCGGGTCGAGGGGCAGCAGGACTGTGAAACGGGCGCCATCGTCGTTCGCCACCGAAATGGCCCCGCCGAGCCGCTGCACCGCCTGCCGCACCAGTGCCAGCCCCAGTCCGCGCCCCGGGCCGCCTGCCACCTCGGTTTCTTTGGTGCTGAACCCCAGGGTGAAGGCGTCAGTGCCAGCGGCCGTCAGTCCGCTCCCACTATCGCGCACCGCGAGCTCCAGGTTGTCGCCCCGGCGTTCGAGGGTGAGACTCACCTTGCGTCCGAGGGAGTCGGCAGCGGCGTCGAATGCGTTGTCCAGCAGGTTCCCAATGATGGTCACCAGTGCGCTCGGATCCAGGTGCGAGGTTTCGATGGAGCCGTCGACGGCGATCGCCAGCTCGATCCCTCGCTCGTTGGCCTGGGCCGACTTGCCCACCAGGAGCGCAGTGATGAACGGCTCGTCAATGGCGCCGAGGACGTCGTCGGTGAGCTGCTGCGAGTGGGTCAGGTCCCGGGTGGCAAAGTCCAGGGCCTCTGCACGGCGGTCCAGTTCGATCAGCGACACGATGGTATGCAAACGGTTGGCGTGTTCGTGGGTTTGGGCACGAAGGGCGTCGGTGAGGGTACGCATGGTCTGCAGCTCACCGGTCAGCGATTCGATCTCCGTGTGGTCCCGCAGCGTGGTGACGGTGCCCAGGGGTTTGGCCCCGGAGGCCCGCGTGCCCCCGCCGGGTACCGCCGCTTCCTGGTTGACGACGAGGATCCGGTCGGTGGTGACGTGAAATTCATCGATCGCCTGCCGCCCGGTGGTCAGCAGTTCGACGAGCGACGGCGGGAGGTCCAGCCCGGCGGCAGCCGTCGGTTGCCCGGCCCTGGCGGGCGGCAGCCCGAGGAGGTGGGCCGCCTGGTCGTTGTAGAGCACCAGTTCACCGCGGGGGTTGGTGAGGACCAGACCCTCGCGGACGGAGTGCAGCACCGAGTCGTAAAACACGAACATGTGGGAGAGCTGGTCCGTCCCCAGTCCCAGGGTCGCCCGACGTAGGTGGCGACTGAGCAGGAAGGACACTGCAGCGCCAGCCGTTACAGCGCCAGCGGCGATCAGAAAGAGGAGCGGCAGCTGAGCGTTCCGGGCAATCGTGACCGTGTCCACGGTGACACCGGCCGCCACCATGGCGACCACCTCGCCGTCGCCGTCGGTCACCGGCATAATGGCCCGCACCGAGGGACCCAGGGTGCCCGAGAACGTCTCGGTGTGCGAGCGGCCAGCGAGGGCCTGCTCCACAGAGCCGATGTAGCGGCTGCCGATCTCCTCGGGATTGCGGTGGGTGAACCGGGTGCGGTCGGGGGCCATGATGGTGATGAAATCGACGCCGAGATCGTCCATCACCTCGATCGCATACGGCTGAAGTGCCGCACTGGGGTCGGCCAGTTCGAGCGAGGCGCTGACAAAAGGGTCGTCGGCGAAAGTGGTGGCGATCGCCAACATGCGGTCAGCCGAGGTCTCGTAGGTGTTCTGCTCCGCATCCAGATACAGCACCCAGGAGATTGCAGCGGTCAGGGCCAACACAAACACCAGTTGTCCGGCGAAGAACTGCCGCGCCAGGCTCCATTTCCTCACCGTTTCAACGGCTCCCTTCAATTGATGCTGCGAACAGTATGAACGCAATGGTGATTCAGATCACTGTACGCCCGAGCATGGAACAGACAGCTTTGAATCATTCACCGAAGGAGTATGGCTATGGCGCCATCAAAATCCACCGCAGGCCAGCCACCCGTGCCGGCACAGGGGAAACCCAAGAAGCGGGTAGACAAGACCCATTTCCTCTACATTGCAGTGATTGCGGCGGTGATCCTCGGCGCCATTCTCGGCCTGATGGCTCCGGAATTCGCGAAAAGCCTCAAGCCCATCGGTGCTGGCTTTATCGGCCTGATCAAGATGATGATCGCTCCAATTATCTTCTGCACCATTGTGCTGGGTATCGGGTCCATCGCCAAAGCCGCGACGGTCGGCAAGGTCGGTGGCCTGGCTCTTGGCTACTTCATGCTGATGTCCACCTTCGCCTTGGCCATCGGCCTGGTTGTCGGCAACATCGTCCAGCCCGGTGAAGGCCTTGACCTTTCCGGCGCCACTTACGACGCCGGTGACCCCGCAGAGGCGACCGGCACCACCGACTTCCTGCTGGGCATCATCCCGGTCACGCTGCTCGCTTCCCTGACCGGAACCAGCATCCTACAGACCCTCTTCGTTGCGCTTTTGGTCGGTTTCGCCCTGCAGGGGATGGGGTCCGCTGGCAAGCCAATCCTCCGCGGTATCGGTCACATCCAGGCACTCGTCTTCCGCATCCTCATCATGGTGATGTGGCTGGCCCCGATCGGCGCGTTCGGCGCAATTGCCGCCGTCGTCGGTGAAACCGGCGTCCAGGCGATCGTCAGCATGTTCACACTGATGGCTGCGTTCTACGTGACCTGCATCCTCTTCATTGTGGTGATCCTGGGCGGCTTGCTGAAGCTCGTCACCGGCGTCAGTATCTTCAAGCTGATGAAGTACCTCGGCCGTGAATACCTGCTGATCTTCTCCACCTCGTCCTCCGAGGCAGCACTGCCACGCCTGATCGCCAAAATGGAACACCTGGGCGTCTCCAAGCCAGTTGTGGGCGTCACCGTTCCCACCGGCTACTCCTTCAACCTTGACGGCACAGCGATTTACCTGACTATGGCGTCATTGTTTGTTGCGTCCGCTCTCGGTACCCCGCTGGCTCTCGGCGAGCAGATCTCGCTGCTGATCTTCATGATCATCGCCTCCAAGGGTGCAGCGGGTGTGACGGGTGCAGGCTTGGCCACGCTCGCCGGTGGCCTGCAGTCGCACCGTCCGGACCTGGTGGACGGCGTTGGCCTGATCGTCGGCATCGACCGGTTCATGTCCGAGGCCCGCGCGCTGACCAACTTCACCGGAAACGCCGTCGCCACCGTGCTGATCGGTAAGTGGACCAATGAGATCGACCGGGTCCGTGTTGACGAGGTCCTGTCCGGTAGCCTGCCGTTCGACGAAGCGACGATGACGTCCAACCACCTGGGCGACGACGTCGAAGACGGCTCAGCTGTCACCACCGATAAGGCAGTCGACAACCTTCGTGATCGCGACGACGACCGTCGGGTTGTCGCTGCCCGTTAGGCTCACAGTCCCTGTAGAACCTGAATAGGCCTCTTCCCGATTGGGGAGGGGCCTATTCTGCTGTTCGTCGGACGCAGCGGGTGGTGCGCAGCGAACTGTCCCACTGACCGGCCCCGATGACTGGAATGGCGGATTCAAGTGGTCGACGTCGGCCGGTGGGCTAGTGTAAAACCGGTTCCAGGACCAGGCTCCGATGAAGCTTGAACCTCAAGTTGAAACTAAAGGCTCGCGGGCGGTGCCGACGGATTTACCGGTCGGAATGCAGCCCCGGTTGTAACGTTGTGGGCAGGTAAGCAAGCAATACTTTCAGCACACCGATTAACGGAAGCGTGGATACATACGTGAGTAGTGAACAGGGTTCCACAACTCTGAAGGACGCCGAGATTGGGCCCACAGGTCGCCCGGTTACGGTGTTCCCCGAACCACCGGTCCTGTCCTCCCACGGACCGGCCCGCGTGATAGCCATGGTGAACCAAAAGGGTGGCGTCGGCAAGACCACCTCCACCATCAACCTGGGTGCGGCGCTCGCCGAGGCAGGCCGTCGCGTGCTCCTGGTGGATTTCGATCCCCAGGGTGCGCTGTCCGCAGGCCTCGGCACCAACCCGCATGAACTGGACGTCACCGTCTACAACGTGCTGATGGACCGCAAAGTTAAGATCCAGGACGCCATCCAGACCACAGCGTTCGAGAATGTTGACCTGTTGCCCGCCAACATCGACCTGTCAGCGGCCGAAGTGCAGTTGGTGAACGAGGTGGCCCGCGAACAGGTACTGGACCGTGCCCTCCGTAAGGTCTCGGATGATTACGACGTCATCCTGATCGACTGCCAGCCATCGCTCGGCCTGTTGACGGTCAACGCGCTCACCGCAGCGCACGGCGTGATCATTCCACTGATCTGCGAGTTCTTCGCGTTGCGGGCTGTTGCGTTGCTGGTCGAAACGATCGAGAAGGTCCAGGACCGGTTGAACCCGCGACTACAGGTCGACGGCGTCCTGGCCACCATGTACGACGCCCGGACACTGCACAGCCGCGAAGTTATTGCACGCCTGGTCGAGGCCTTCGGCGACAAGGTGTTCGAGACCGTCATCAAGCGCACCATCAAGTTCGCCGACGCGACGGTCGCCGCGGAACCGATCACTTCGTACGCGGCCAACCACTCGGGAGCAGATTCCTACCGCCGACTCGCCAAGGAACTGATCGCGCGCGGCGGCGCCCCCTAACCATGCAGCGCGCCGCGCCCTTCTCCATGCAGTGCGCCGACGCTCGTGCGTGACGCCGAGCCCGACGTCGTCGTTCCCGACGGCGTTGTCCCTAACGGTGACGGCGGGGGCGCCTCGGAGGGGGGCCTGGCCGAGGGGAGCCAGATTGAGGGGAGCCAGATTGAGGGGAGCCAGGCCGGCGCGACTGCGCCGGAAACCGCCGGGTTCACCGTACGGCTCGAGAACTTCAGCGGACCGTTTGACCTGCTGTTGGGGCTTATCTCCAAACATGAGTTGGACATCACCGAAATAGCTCTCGCAACGGTCACCGATGAGTTCATCGGCTACATCAGGGCTTTCCAAGGCACCGACGCGGACTTCTCGCTCGACGAAGCCAGCGAGTTCCTCGTGATCGCCGCAACCCTGTTGGACCTCAAGGCTGCACGGCTGCTGCCCGCCGGTGAAGTCGAAGACGACGAGGATGTGGCCCTGCTCGAAGCCCGGGATCTGCTGTTTGCCCGGCTCCTGCAGTACAAGGCCTTCAAGGAAATCGCCCGGCAACTGGGGGAGCGGCTGGCCGAAGAAGGCAAACGGTTGCCGCGGGAGGTCAGCCTGGAACCACAATTCGCTGCGATGATGCCCGAGCTCACCTGGCGGACCACCCCGGAGCAGTTCGCTGCGCTGGCAGCCAAGGCACTTGAACCTCGCGAAGCAGCACCCACAAGGGTGGGCATTGAGCACCTCCACGGGTCAGCGGTAAGCGTTCGCGAACAGGCGGAGCTGCTGGGGGTTCGGCTCCGCGAAGGACACCCCTTATCGTTCAGGCAACTCACCCAGGATGCCGAGGACATGCTGACCGTCGTGGTCCGGTTCCTTGCCCTACTGGAAATGTTCCGTGACGCTGTGATTTCCTTTGACCAGGGAGCTCCGCTCGGAAACCTAACCGTTCGCTGGTCTGCAGGGGCGAAAGACTGGTCCCCGGCCTCAATCAGTGAGGAATACGACCATCCGGCACCGCCACCTCCAGCCCCGGCAGCCGTGGCACCGCTAACCGCTGAAGGATCACCGTGAAAGCCCAGGAACCTGACGCTGACGAAACCTTCTTTGACCCCTCGGGCGAACCGGGTGGGGTCAAAGCCGCGCTGGAAGCAGTGCTCATGGTGGTCGACGAGCCCGTCACCGAAATGCAGCTGGCCACCGCGCTCATGGTTCCCGTCCTCGAAGTCAGAGAGTTGCTGGTGGAACTCCAGCAGGAGTATGACGGCTATACTGGTCAGGGCCCGGAAGGGCACACCACCGATCCGGCGGTTTCACAGCCGCGTGGCTTTGAGCTACGCAGCGTCGCCGGAGGATGGCGGATTTTCTCGCGCAGCACGTTTGCGCCGGTAGTGGCGAAGTTCGTGCTCGAAGGACAAAGCGCCCGCCTGTCACAGGCAGCTTTGGAAACCCTCGCCGTCATCGCCTACCGGCAACCGGTGTCTCGGGCAAGAGTTTCAGGAATCCGCGGAGTGAACGTGGATTCGGTGGTACGCACCCTGGCGCTACGCGGTCTCATCGTCGAAGCGGCAACCGATCCTGAGACAGGCGCCATCCTGTACGGAACAACTCCGTACTTTCTGGAAAGATTGGGTATTGGCAGCGTTGCTGACCTACCTCAGCTTTCACCACATCTACCCGGGTTGGAAAATCTCGGTGACTTTGATGACACCACGTACTAAATACGCTAGCTAAAAGGACATTCAATGACACAGGCGCCACGTTCCGGCTCCGGACGCAACAACCCCAAACGCGACGAGGATGGCCCCCGCGAGGGTGCACCCCGCGGCGGGTCAGCACGCGGCGGTGCACCCCGCACCGGATCGGGGTCAGCGCGTGGCCGGTCGGCACGCGACGCTTTCGGTCGCGGCTCGGCTGCAGGGGCAGGGCGCGACGGCGACGCCCGCCAGGGTTCCTCACGTGACGGTGCCAGCCGCGGTGCGGGTCCGGACCGTGCAGGCTCGGGCCGCCCAGGTCCGGACCGCGACGGTGAACGTCGGGGCCCGGCCCGCGACGGAGCCAAGCGTCAGGGACCAGCCCGTGGCAGCGCCGCGCGAGCCAAGCCAGGCCGCGACGGTGCACCCCGCGATGGTGCACCCCGCGACGGCGGATACTCCCGCGACGGTGCACCCCGCGCTGGCGGTCGTCCCACTGGCGGTCGCCCCACTGGCGGTCGCCCCGCGACCGGCGGTTACCGCGGTTCGTCGGAGGGTTCAGGCGAGGGCCGTCCCTTCGCCAACCGCACCCCCAAGCAGGCCGGCGCCAAGCAGGGCGGCAACCGACAGAAGCCAACCGGTCCCAAGGCCTTCGGCAGGGAACGCTTCGGTCAGAGCCTCGGACCGGTCCGTCGGCCCAAGGCACAGGGCCCCAAGGCACTGCCCGTCGATCGCCTCGACGTCCACAACCCCGACGGTGTGCGCCTGCAGAAGATCATGGCCTCGGCAGGAGTGGCGTCACGCCGGGTCTGCGAGGAAATGATCGAGGACGGCCGCGTCGAGGTCGACGGCACCATCGTCACCGACCTCGGTGTCCGGGTCGATCCCACCCAGGTCGCCATCCACGTTGACGGCATTCGTCTGCAGCTCAACGACCACCTGGTCTATTACGTCTTCAACAAGCCCAAGGGCGTCATCTGCACCATGGAGGACCCCGAGGGCCGTCCCTGCATCAGTGACTACCTGAAGAACAAGAACGAAAACGAGCGGCTCTTCCACGTGGGTCGTCTCGACGTCGCCACCGAGGGCCTGCTGCTCCTGACGAACGACGGCGAACTCACCAACCGCCTCACCCACCCGTCCTACGAGGTCCCCAAGACCTACCTGGTGCAGGTCCGCGGCCCCATGGCCCACGGCATCGGCGCGCAGATGCGAGAGGGCATCGAACTTGAAGACGGCATCGCCAGCGTCGACTCGTTCAGGCTCGTCGATTCCACCCCGGGACACATCCTGGTGGAGGTTGTCCTTCACTCGGGCCGCAACCGTGTGGTCCGTCGCCTCTTCGAAGCTGTCGGCCACCCGGTCGAGCGGCTGGTCCGCACCCAGGTTGGCCCCATCCGGGTCAACGACCAGCGCCAGGGCAGCATTCGTGTCCTGGGCAACCAGGAAGTCGGACACCTGTTGGCAGCGGTGGGACTCTAAACCATGCCTGGCGTTAACAACGGCGGCACCCACCTGTCTGGTCCCGTGCTCATAGTGGGCACGGGGCTTTTGGGCGCCAGCATTGGGCTGGGGCTGAAGGCACGTGGGATCGACGTCGTCCTCACCGATATCTCTCCGTCCACCCAAGCTGTGGCCGAGGATATTGGCGCGGGCCGGGCCCTGAACCCGGTCGAGACGTTCGAACCGGAACTGGTCGTCATCGCAGCGCCACCGGACGTCACGGCTGACTTGAGTGCCAAGGCGCTCACCGAGTACCCAAACGCCGTCATCGTCGACATTGCCAGCGTCAAAGCCTCGGTGCTTGACCACCTGACCACCGTCGTCGACGACACGGCGCTAGGCCGCTACGTGGGGACCCACCCGATGGCTGGCCGGGAGAAATCCGGGCCGGTTGCCGCCAGCGCCGAACTGTTCACCAGCATGCCGTGGGTGGTCTGCGCTTCAGAGCACAGCACCGCCGTGGCCATCCGCACCGCCGAAGCGTTGGCCATCGATCTGGGCGCCGTCGTCGCGCGCATGAGCGCCGAGGATCACGACCAGTCGGTCGCGCTGATCTCCCACCTACCGCAGGTCCTTTCCTCGCTGGTGGCCAGCAGGCTGCAGGATTCACCACCCCACGCGCTGGCCCTGGCCGGCAACGGGTTGCGCGATGTGACCCGGATTGCCGCCAGCGACCCACGGCTCTGGGTGCAGATCCTCTCCGCGAACGCGGACCGTCTGGTGGAGATCCTGTATGGGGTGCGCGAGGACCTGAACCGTTTGATCGGCACCCTTGAGAATCCCACGGGGGCAGGCTCGCGCCTCGACATGGCCCAGCTGATTTCCGAGGGCAACGTGGGCCAGGCCCGCATCCCCGGCAAGCATGGCACCCCGCCCGAAGCGTTCGCCCGCATGACGGTGCTCGTCGATGAC
Source organism: Arthrobacter sp. Sr33 (assembly GCF_054511195.1). Lineage (NCBI taxonomy): Bacteria > Bacillati > Actinomycetota > Actinomycetes > Micrococcales > Micrococcaceae > Arthrobacter > Arthrobacter sp. Sr33. The sequence goes on from NZ_JBTNDD010000009.1 coordinate 28,276, forward strand.
GTGCCGGGGCAGATTGCGCGGCTCCTCACCGAGATTGGCGACGCCGGCATTAACCTTGAGGACCTGAGGCTGGAACACTCGCCCGGGCGTCAGGTGGGTATGGCCGAAATTTCGGTGGTGCCCGGCAAACGGCACGATCTCCTTGAATTCCTTACCGCCAACGGATGGAAAGTGGTCCAGTGAACACCCCCCATTCCTTATTCCGCATCGGCAAGTCCCTTGTCGTCGCCATCGACGGGCCCTCCGGGTCCGGTAAGTCCAGCGTGAGCCGTGAGGCTGCACGTCAACTCCATGCCGCCTACCTGGACACCGGTGCCATGTACCGGGCAGTCACCTGGCATTGCCTCGCGGAAGGGGTGGACCTGGGTGACGGCGCCGCCGTCGAACACGCCGCCCGCACGATCGAGCTGGATATCAGCACCCGTCCCGACGCCGAGTCAGTGACGGTCGGTGGTCAGGATGTCACCGCCGCGATCCGCGAACCGCGCGTCTCCGAGGCCGTTTCGGCGGTGGCCACCACCCTGGGCGCCCGCAGCGAACTGATCCGCCGTCAGCGGCAGATCATCGCCGACTCGGGGCACCGCATCGTGGCCGAGGGCCGGGACATCACCACCGTGGTCGCCCCCGACGCTGAGGTGCGGATCCTGCTGACCGCCAGCGAGGCCGCCCGCCTGCGCCGCCGTGGCGACCAGCTCGGTGGCACCCAGACCGACGCGCAGCTGCAGGAACAGGTCATCGGCAGGGACACCAAAGACTCGAAAGTCGTCAATTTTCACCAGGCCGCAGATGGCGTGGTTACCGTAGATTCATCGGAACTCGATTTCGAGCAGACCATCACGGCTGTGCTCGACGTCGTTCGAACCGTTGCACACTGATAACGAAGGAATGCACTCATGACTGACAACCAGGCCCGCCCTGACATTGAAGGGGCAGAAGAGTTTGAGCCGACCGGCGAGGACTCGATTGCGGAGCGCCTGGCCGGAATCGACGACGACGAAGCCGAGATCCGCGCGCGGTCCCTCCGGGCCGGACTCGACGACTATGACCTCGACGAGGAAGACGCTGCCCTGCTGGCGTTGGAGCCCGAGGACTATGACCCCGACGCGCCCCTGCAGCTCGACCCGGTACTTGCGATCGTTGGACGTCCCAACGTCGGCAAGTCCACCCTGGTCAACCGCATCCTCGGCCGCCGCGAAGCGGTAGTCGAAGACACCCCCGGCGTCACCCGTGACCGGGTCATGTACTCAGCGACCTGGAACGGTCGCGGGTTCACCCTCGTGGACACCGGCGGCTGGGAGCACGACGCCCGTGGCATCCACGCCCGGGTCGCCGACCAGGCCGAGATCGCCGTCGACATGGCCGACGCTGTCCTGCTGGTCGTCGACGCCACCGTTGGCGCCACCGCCACCGACGAAGCCATTGTGCAGATGCTCCGCAAGAAGAAGAAGCCGGTCATTCTCGTCGCCAACAAGGTCGACGACATCCAGAATGAAGCCGACGCCGCCACCCTGTGGGGTCTCGGCTTCGGCCAGCCCTGGCCCGTTTCGGCCCTGCACGGCCGCGGGACCGGCGACATGCTGGACCAGGCGCTCGAGGTGCTGCCGAAGTTCTCGGCGCACGGCGGACTGGAACGCTCCGGCGGTCCTCGTCGGGTTGCCTTGATCGGCCGCCCCAACGTCGGCAAGTCCTCGCTGCTGAACAAGCTCGCAGGCAGCGACCGGGTAGTGGTGGATCCGCTGGCCGGAACCACCCGCGACCCGGTCGACGAAATGATTGAGCTCGACGGCCGTGTCTGGCGGTTCGTGGACACCGCAGGCATCCGCCGCCGTGTGCACATGGCACAGGGCGCCGACTTCTATGCGTCGCTGCGGACCCAGTCGGCCCTGGAAAAGGCCGAGGTGGCAGTGGTGCTGCTGGCCGTGGACGAGGTGCTCAGCGAACAGGACATCCGAATCCTCAACCTCGCCATGGAGTCCGGCCGTGCCCTGGTGCTGGCGTTCAACAAGTGGGACCTGATGGACGACGAGCGCCGCAAGTACCTGGAGCGCGAGATCGAGCAGGACCTGGCCCATGTCGACTGGGCGCCCCGCGTGAACATCTCGGCGCTGACCGGCTGGCACAAGGACCGGCTCACCCCGGCCCTGGACCAGGCCCTCGAATCGTGGGACACCCGGATCCCGACCGGACGCCTCAACGCGTTCCTCGGCGAGCTGGTTGCTGCCCACCCGCACCCGGTCCGCGGTGGAAAGCAACCCCGGATCCTCTTCGGCACGCAGGCCTCCTCGCGTCCGCCGAAGTTCGTCCTCTTCACCACCGGGTTCCTGGATCCGGGCTACCGCCGGTTCATCCAGCGTCGCTTGCGGGAGACCTTCGGCTTCGAGGGAACGCCCATCGAGGTCGCCATGCGGGTCCGCGAGAAGCGCGGCAAGAAGAAGTAGCAAGGAACGACCCTCAGGGTCAGGATTGCCGCTTCCTAGCGGCAATCCTTGGCCCGGTGGCCGTTTTTACCTGAGAAACCTGTTTACGGCTCGTCTGGTTCGTCCGGAGGCCTGGCATGCGATAGGATTCTTCAGGTGGTTCGGCCTTCATTGGCCGGCCAATCGGGATGTGGCGCAGCTTGGTAGCGCACTTGACTGGGGGTCAAGGGGTCGCAGGTTCAAATCCTGTCATCCCGACAGCGAAAAACCCGCCGATCTAGGCTTTGCAGCCCGGATCGGCGGGTTTTTCTTTGCCCGTGGGTTATCTGCGCCGGGACTATTTTCGTTCCAGAACCCGCCGACGCACCTTACTGGCATCCACCCAGACGTACCGGGCGAGGCTCTTCTCAACCCATTGGATGCGGACGGCTGCGTCGGTCCACCCGAGGGCGAAGGCCTTGACCGTGGCTGTGTCGCCGTCAGCGTAGGTAAGGTCGGTCCACAGCGGGATCGTTGCCTTGGTGGTATGCACGTCCGCCGGGTCAGGTGCATTCACCTGCAGGGGCCGCCGCCAGTTGCGGGCACCGGGAGCCAGGCCCCAGCTGTCGCCGTGAAACTTATGCCCCATGGGCACGAGGATAGCCCCGGCCAATGACAGGCGGGTCTCCCGGGTTGAGGCACCACCGAAGGTCTGGCGTTGCGGCTGATGTGTCGGCGCCCGAGGGGTTAGGAGGCGGTGCGGGGGATTCGGCGCAGTCCTTCGGCGTCTTCGATGCTGCTCCGGCCGCGGCCTTGCCGGAGCAGTTTTTTGGCGGCGAAATCGGACATCTACTGCTCTTAGAGGGTGTTTACCGCAGACGGCGCCCTATCCGCCGCCTGCGGTGATTGGCTTATTCGGCTAGGGCGTTGATGACGGCGAGGGCGACGTCGTGGCTGGATTGGGGGTTCTGGCCGCTAATCAGGTTGCCGTCGCGCACCACGAAGGATGACCAGTCAGGGCCCAGCTCCACTACGGCGCCCTGCTCCTGCAGTGCGGTCTCCACGAACCACGGAGTGTTCTCCCCGGTTCCCCCGGATAACTCCTCCTTGTTGGTGAACACGGTCATCCGCCGGCCCTCGAAGGCGAACCTTCCGTTTCCGTCCACTGCACTGAGCAATCCGGCAGGACCGTGGCAGAACGGAGCGATGATTCGCCCGCTGTCGTTGGCGGCGATCAGGATGCGGCCAAGGTCCTCGTTCTGAAACAGGTCAGCCATCGGGCCGTGCCCGCCTGGCAGGACCACAGCGTCGTAAATCGCGGCGTCCACTTCGGCGAGGACCAGCGTTGCGGATAGTTCATCGTCGATGGAGGTGATGTACTCCCGGAACTCATCGACTTTCTCCTGCCCTCCGGCCATTTCCGGGGCGAGGCTGACCTGGTCGAACGTCGGCTTCACCCCGCCAGGGGAGGCGATGTGGACCGTGTGTCCGGCGCCGAGGAGGGTCCGGTGGGAAACCACCAGTTCCTCGGCCCACACCCCGGTAGGGTGCTGACTACCGTCCTTCATCGTCAGGGAATCAGCGGCCGAAACGACCATCAGAATCTTTGCCATGGTGTTTTTCTCCTTTGTGATAGCAGGTAGGCCCACGCACGGACCTGTAAAAGGAACCTGTGCTTGGACCCCCGTACGGGTTCTTTTGAGGGGTCATGCGGTGAGGGCGGTCTAGTCTGTGGGGGCGTTCTCGGGAGCCCTGTGCGGTTTATCCGTAGCAGGTGCTGGGACCGGCTTTGCAACGTCCACAATCAGTGGGTGGCATAAGGTTTGCCTGCGAAGACCTGCAGGATTACTAGGCGGGCGTGGTCAGGCGGCTCCACGCGGCTAGGCCAAGTTCAGGTACGGGCTGCGTGTGAAGAAGTCTCATACCCCGCACAACCAGCCCCGCAACGTGGGTATTCCCCGTTATCCGCCGTCACCGCTCAACCACTCGAACGGTGACCGGCCCCGGACCCAGGTGATGGAGCAACGTGTCTATTGAGCAACGTACTTGGGTCCAGTTCGACGCGTCGTTGTCTTCGACCGAACCCCGTCAGATGCGGCGGAGAAGACGTTGGGAGGAAGTAGCGCGGCGCTACCGCTGAGGTGAGCAGACCACGGACTAAAGACCCTAATCCAATTGGGCCCAACGGAGTTAGATAGCAGATGAGCAGGAAAGTCCCTCAACTTGCGACTCGAGAGGTAAGGGCAAAATCATGAGCGGGAGCATCATCGCGAGATGGCGTGCGGGCGCGGCGGCTGCGAAGCGGAGCGTCATCGTGGGTGGCCTCGTGTCAGGGCTCGTACTGACCGGTGTGATTCCCACGGGGACCGCGGTCGCAGCGCCGGCCTACACCGCTCCAGGGATGACCGTCGAGGAGTCACCTGCCGCACTGCCAGCGCAGACTCTGCCGTCCAACCCCTCCAACAGTTTTTCGGCGCCCTACCAGATCGGGAGGGGATGGACGGCCTCACGCACGATCTCGGTCGGCGACTGGGATGGCAACGGCTTCAGCGATCTGATGCTGATCGCGTCCGACGGCCGACTCCTCTATTACGCGGCCAACGCTCGGGAGCGTTTCGCGTCCCCCCGCCAGATCGGGAACGGCTGGCTGGTCGCCGAGAGCGTCCAGGGTGGCGTGGACTGGAATCGTGACGGTGCCCTCGACCTGATCGCACGCTTCAAGGACGGGCGGTTGATGCTGTATCCGGGCAACGGTTCGGGTGGATTCCTCGCTGCGCGCCAGATCGGCCATGGTTGGCTGACCATGCGGACGTGGACGCCGGTGCAGCAGTCCGTCAACGGGTATCCCGCTGTTGCGGCCACCGATATGGCCGGCATCATGCACGTCTACCCGACCAACGGCACCGGTAGCTTCCTTCCCCGTATCAGACTGGGTGGAGGCTGGCTCCCCATGCGCCAGGTCGTGGGAGCGGGCGACTGGGACAAGAACGGCCGCTCTGATCTGCTCGTAGTGGACAGCGAGGCCAGATTGCGCCTCTATGCCGCCACGTCAAGCGGCACATCGTTCCCCATGACACAGATCGGAACGGGGTGGTCCGCCTTCCCGAAGATCTTCGCCACTCAGCTCGATCCTCGCGCCCAGACGATCTGGGCGGTGCGGACGGACGGCGCCCTGTATGCCTATCCCGCAAAGTACAGGGGCCCCAACGCCGCATTCGTGCCATGGCCATCCGTCCCCACCAGGTGGGATGACACCGACTGGGAGTCCTTCCCCACGACGCGCCCCGTCGTGGCCCTTACCTTTGACGGCGGTGCCTCCAATGCGGGGGTGACCTCCATCCTCAACACTCTCGACCGGTATGACGCGACGGCGTCCTTCTTCGTGACCGGCCAGTTCGCGCGTGCATATCCTGCGAGCGTGCGCGCCATGGCAGCTGACGGATACCCCGTCGGGAACCACTCCAACACCCACCCGTATTTCTCGCAGCTCACCAACGAGGCCATCCGGCTCGAACTGGCGCGAGCGGAGGCCGCCATCTGGCCGCTCACCGGCAAGACGACCATGCCCTACTTCCGGTTCCCCTACGGCGATCGGACTCAGCTCGACATCGACGTCGTCAACGGTTTCGGTTACGTTCCGTTCCGTTGGACGGTGGACACGCTGGGCTGGCGAGGGACATCCGGCGGCATCACCGCCTCGATTGTGTGCCAGCGGGTCCTGAACACGGCCCGTCCCGGCCAGATCGTTCTGATGCACGTGGGTTCCAACCCGAACGACGGCACCACCCTCGACGCCGCCGCCCTGCCCTGCATCATCGAAGGGTTGCGCGCCAGGGGCTACGGCTTCGTCACGGTGGAGGCTCTGCTGGACTGATGGAGTGCCGCATCACCGGTCCGCGTCACCCGGCCGGCTTGTAGCCTCCCTCGGCGGTGTGCATACGACGAACTGTGACGCCGCCAGGTTCAGTCCGGGGTATGCGGTCGTATCTTAGAAGAGTGAACCCTTTCGTGGCCGCCGCTATCGTCGTTGTGCTGGTCCTCGGTGCCCTCGGCATCGGACTGGCCATGCGTCACCGGTCTGGCGTCAAGCGCTCCGTGCAGGTGGGGGAGATCGCCCCGGCGGACGTGGACCTCGCGGTCCTGGGCGAACGCGCGACAGTGGTCCAGTTCAGCACCGCTTACTGCTCCCGCTGCCCAGGGGTGCGGCGGGCCCTCACCAACACGGTCAGGGATTACGACGGCGTCGTGTACACCGACGTCGACCTCACCCACCGGCCACATCTCGCCTCGCGGCTGAAGGTGATGCAAACCCCTACCGTGCTCGTCGTCAATCCGAACGGCGATGTCGCTGCACGCTACGCGGGCGCGGTATCAGTGGCGTCCATCCGTGCCGAAATTGACACCCTGGAAGGACCCGGCGATGACCGCCTTGCCTCATAACCCCTCGACCACACCTCTCCCCGGTATTGACCCTCGTGGCCCACGGTTTGCGGCCGCGTTGACGGCCTGCCTGCTGCTGGTCGGCACCTTCTTCGCCCTCCTGACGGCGGACGCGACTCCGCGCCTGAGTCTCGCGGAAAAGGTGTCCGACCCCGGGTTTATGATGCTTGCGATCACCGCCATCCTGTTCGCCTGGGGCTTCACGTCCCCACGGACCGCTCTCTGGGGCGTGCTGTTCCGCAAGGTTCTCAGCCCCCGGCTCACACCGCCGGTCGATCGTGAAGACCCTCGACTACCACGTTTTGCTCAGGTGGTCGGCTTCATAGTGGTGACGGTGGGACTGCTGCTGCACCTCGCAGCCGTCCCGTGGGCGCTTCCAATCGCCGGAGGTGCCGCGTTCGTCGCCGCGTTCCTGAACGCAGCGTTCGGACTGTGCCTCGGCTGCCAGTTGTACCTGGTCCTGGCGCAGGCCGGGCTCATCCGGCCACGAGGCGGACTCGCCGGCGCCTGAGCGAGGCAGCTCAAACGAATCACTGTCTCACGACCGGTCCTGACACCTTCAGCGGACAAGGCCGGTACCCCGGAGTATGTTGGAGCCATGGCATCTGACGCAACAGTCCTGTCCGTTGACGGACCCCACTGCACCCGCGACGTGCGGATCTCCAGTCCCAGCCGGGTGCTCTGGCCCGATCTCGGTATCACCAAGCTCGACCTCGCCAAATACCTGGTCGAGGTGGGGGAGGCCTTCGTCGCTGCCAACGGTGACCGCCCCCTCGCCCTGCAGCGGTTCAAGGACGGGATCGACGGCGAACAGTTCTTCTCCAAGAACCCGCCCAAGGGTGCACCCGACTACATCCGATCGGTGCCCGTGATCTACCCGAGCGCCCGATCCCACCCGCAACTCGTCATCGATGAACCTGCCGCCGCCGTCTGGGCAGCCCAAATGAACACCATCGTCTTCCACCCCTGGCCGTCACGGGCCGAGAACTCCGACAACCCTGACCAGTTGCGCATCGACCTGGATCCCCAGCCGGGAACCGATTTCGACGACGCCGTCCCCGCCGCAATCGAACTGCGCAAGGTGCTCGAGGAGGCCGGACTCAACGCCTTCATCAAAACCTCCGGCAACCGGGGGCTCCACGTCTTTGCCCCGATCGAGCCGGTCCGGGAGTTTCTCGACGTCCGCCATGCGGTGATCGCGGCAGCCCGCGAACTGGAACGCCGCATGCCCGACGCCGTCACCACCGCGTGGTGGAAAGAGGAACGTGGGGAGAAGGTGTTTGTCGACTTCAATCAAGCCAACCGGGATCGCACCATCGCCGGTGCCTACAGTCCGCGGGCCCTGGCCCACGCACCGGTCTCCTGCCCGATTGGGTGGGAGGAGCTGGAGAGCGCCGACCCAAAGAACTTCACCGTGCTCACGGTGCCCGAACGGCTGAAAACCGTCGGCGATCCGTGGGCCAGCTTCCACGAAAAGCCCGGCACCATCGACAAACTGCTTGACTGGTGGCAGCGCGACCTTGACTCCGGTCTCGGCGAGCTACCCTTCCCGCCGGACTACCCGAAGATGCCGGGGGAGCCCTCCCGCGTCCAGCCCAGCAGAGCGAAGAAGGACAAGTAGGTTCTCGGGTTTTATTCTCTAGGCGAGGACCTCATTCAGGTCATACGCCACCGGGACCTCCAACTGGTCGAAGGTGCAGGACTCGGGGTCGCGGTCCGGCCGCCACCGGGAAAATTGGGCGGTATGACGGAAGCGTGAGCCCTCCATCTGGTCATAGCGCACCTCCATCACCCGCCGCGGGTGCAGCCGCACAAAGGACACATCCTTGCCGGAAGCGAACCGGCTTCGATCGGTTTCCCCACGGACAGGCTCACCTGAAGCATCGCGCACGACGTCGGACGCCAGCTCATCGACCAGCTCCAGCCGGCGTTTGTTGGTGAACGCCGACGCGCCGCCCACATTGCGCAGCTCGCCGTCGTCGTACAGCCCCAGCAGCAGGGACCCGACACCGGCGCCGCTGGTGTGCACCCGGTAACCGAGGACGACGACGTCGGCGGAGCGGTGATGCTTGATCTTGAGCATGCGGCGCTTGCCAGGCTCATATCCGGCGTCCAGCGGCTTGGCGACGACGCCGTCGAGCCCAGCTCCCTCAAACTCGACCAGCCAGCGGCGGGCGAGCTCTACGTCGTCGGTCGTTTGAGACACATGGACAGGGGCAGCGAACGCACCAGCAATGCCTTCCAGGGCGGCCCGACGCTCAGCGAAGGGTGAGCTCATCAGATCCTTCGACCCAGCAGCCAGCAGATCGAAAGCGACGAACGAGGCGGGTGTTTCCTCGGCCAGTAGCCTGACCCGGCTGTCGGCGGGGTGGATGCGCTGCGACAGCGCCTCCCAGTCCAGCCGCTCATTGCCGGGGGAGCCGGTGCGGACCACAATCTCGCCGTCGACCACGCAGCGCTCCGGAAGGGACACCTTCAGCGCCTCAACCAATTCCGGAAAATACCGGGTGAGCAGCTTCGACCCGCGGCTGCCGATCTCCAGGGTGTCGCCATCGCGGTGGATGATGGCTCGGAATCCGTCCCATTTCGGTTCGTACAGCAGGCCGCCAGCCACACTGTCCGGATCGGGCACATCGCTGACGGCTTTGGCGAGCATGGGCTGAACGGGGAAGGGGAGATCGGTCATGAACTGATCTTTCCTCACTCGGCGAGCTGAGGGTAGTCCACCCCTGCCCATCGTCCAATCACTATGCCTATACTCGATCAGTGGCATCCAGCGGACGTCGCGCCCAGTCACACCGGAGTACGACGAAAGGCTGCCCATGAGCAACGTTCCAGATAACCTTCACTACACGGCTGAGCACGAATGGGTGACCCCGCCAAGTACCGACGGTGTGGTTCGCGTCGGCATCACGGACTTCGCGCAGGACGCGCTGGGCGACGTCGTCTACGTCCAGATGCCGGAGGCCGGCTCGCCGGTGACCGCGGCCGACGTCGTCGGTGAGGTGGAATCCACCAAGAGCGTCAGCGACATCTACGCGCCTGTGACCGGTGAGGTGGTGGCCCGAAATGAGGCCCTTGAGGACAATCCCGCGCTCATCAACTCCGATCCCTACGGTGAGGGGTGGCTCCTTGAAATCAAGGTCGCCGATCCATCCGTCGTGGATGAGCTTCTGAGTTCATCGGATTACTCACAGCAGGTAGGCTAGGGGTACCGGCTCGTCCGGCACAACTAGGCAAGATCACCGTTGCAAGGACACGGTGGCCAACCGGTCGTTCGACTGGTTGGCCACATATTTTGGGGAGGAACACCATGGTTGGCAACGAGAACGCGGCCACGTATGGCGGAAGAGAAAATCAGGCGCCGTCGCCGGAGACCACCACAATTGGGATCCCGGCGCTAGCCCCCACCGCAGTGGACCCAAAGCTGTCCCCGGAAGAGCAGGCGGCGGTCGCCGCGCTGCCCAGCACCTCTGCCTTGCTCGTGGCTCATACCGGCCCCAATTCCGGCGCCCGCTTCCTCCTGGACCAGGACGTGACAACGGTCGGACGCCACCCCAACGCTGATATCTTCCTCGACGACGTTACGGTGTCCCGTAAGCACGCCCAGTTTGAGCGGACCGACACCGGATTCACCGTGCTGGATACCCGTAGCCTCAACGGCACCTACGTCAGCAACGACCGGGTGGACAAGGTTGCGTTGCGCAACGGCAACGAAATCCAGATTGGCAAGTTCCGCCTGACCTTCTACAGTGCCCGGACAGCAGCGCCACAGCAGTCACCAGTTCAGCCTCTCGGACAGGAATAGGTCCCGCTGCATGCCCTCACCCCAGCCAGCTCGGCGCACCGTAGGACTCGCACCAGAACGAGTCCACGGCAATGTGCTCAACATCGGCGAGGTCCTCACCGAACTGTCCGGGGACTTCCCGCAGATCACTGCGTCCAAAATCCGGTTCCTGGAGGAAAAAGGGCTGATCTCCCCTCAGCGCACCCGGGCCGGATACCGGAAGTACGCGCCGCATGATGTGGAGCGCCTCCGCTTTGTGCTGGCACTGCAGCGGGACCAGTACCTGCCGCTGAAGGTCATCAAGGACTACGTGGACGCGATCGACCGCGGTGAGAAGCCGGAATCGCTGCCCGGCGGTATGACCCTGTCCCCGCGGATGGTCTCGGACCAGATGTCCCGCGACCTGCACTCCCACACCCGCTCCCTGACCCTCGAAACTCTGACGGCCGAGGCCGGCGCCAGGCACGCCCTGGTGCTCGATCTGGTGGGCTTTGGCCTGATCGCCCCGGTTGACGGCCGCTTCGATGAACATGCCCTCCGCGTCACCCGGGCATGCGTATTGCTGGAGGGCCACGGGATCGAACCCCGGCACCTCCGCCCTTTCCGCGCCGCAGCTGACCGCGAACTGGGCCTCGTTGAGCGGGTTGTGACACCCGTCGCTTCCCGTCGGGACGTGGCCTCCAAGGCACGCGCCGCCGAAATGGCCCGCGAAATCAGCGAGCTGTGCCTGAACCTGCACACAGCGTTGGTACAGGGCCACATTTCCCGCATGGATAGCTAGGGGGCCGCAATGCTTGAAGTAGAAGTCGTCGGAGTCCGAATCGAACTGCCCTCCAACCAGCCCCTGGTGCTGCTGAAGGAAACCAAGGGGGAACGCCACATCCCGATCTGGATTGGCGCCCCGGAAGCCAGCGCAATCGCCTTCGTTCAGCAAGGCATTGTCCCGCCCCGGCCCATGACCCACGACCTCCTCGTCAGCGTGGTCAACGCCCTCGGCCGCGAGATCAGCCAGGTCCGGCTGATCTCCGTCGAAGATACCGTTTTTCACGCAGAGCTGGTGTTCGACGACGGCACGGCGGTGAGCTCGCGCGCATCCGACGCCATCGCGGTCGCCCTCCGCATCCCTTGCCCCATCTACTGCGCCGTCTCCGTCCTGGACGAGGCGGGCGTGGAGATCACCGAGGCAGCTGACGACGACGACGACGATACGCCCGCTGCGCCCCCAGTCAACGCCGAACGGGAGTTGCGCCAGTTCCGCGAGTTCCTCGCCGACGTGGAACCCGAGGATTTCGAACGTTAAGGTTCCGACACGCCAAACTCTTTATGCCCTGCATCTTTGACCTGGAGTGCCCGGCGATCTAACGTCGAAGCATACGGTTTCATTGCACTACCCATTAACTCAGGGCAGACTTGAGAGCAAACCCTGAGAATCCGGTGCGTGCCTAGTGCCTACCGTCCAAGTATTCCCACGGTTATCAGAACGAGGAGGCAGCACGTGAGTCCCAAAGGCGACGCCGGTACGGGTTCCAACGCGGTTGCGTCCGGATCCGGGATCCCGGCCAGTGCGCAGGGCCTGCTGTTCACCGAAGATCTCCCCGTCCTTGATGAAGACGCTGGCTATCGCGGCCCCACTGCCTGCAAAGCGGCCGGCATCACGTACCGCCAGCTCGACTACTGGGCCCGGACCGGCCTCGTGGAACCAGCAGTCCGAGGCGCCTCCGGTTCGGGCACCCAGCGACTGTACGGTTTCCGGGACATCTTGGTATTGAAGGTCGTCAAACGACTGCTCGACACAGGCGTCTCCCTCCAGCAGATCCGCGCCGCAATTGAGCACCTCCGCGAACGCGGCGTCGAGGATCTAGCCCAGATCACCCTGATGAGCGACGGCGCCAGCGTCTACGAGTGCACCTCGGCCGAGGAAGTCATCGATTTGGTCCAGGGTGGCCAGGGCGTATTTGGCATTGCTGTCGGCAAGGTCTGGCGTGAGGTGGAAGGCAGCCTCGCGGCCCTCCCCAGCGAACACGCAGCCGATCAGGACTTCCCCGACGATGAACTCAGCAAGCGCCGGGCCACCCGCAAGATCAGCTAGGGCCTAGCTAACCCACCTATGGATTAGGCGAGGCCCCCCTCGAGCAAGCGAGAGCCCCCTGAGCTAAGCGAGTCACCTCGTTCCCTCAGGCGCGTCGGGCCACCCGGCTTCTCAGCCGGCCGGAATCCACCAGGTTTTTCAGCAACTCATCAAAGTAGCCGGCGGCATTGCGCGCCGATTCGCCCGGCCAATGGTGCACCGAGTGGGCGGCACCCTGGATCTGCTGCCAGTTCGCCTGCTCAGTAATGGTGGGACTCAATAGGAGATCACCAAACATTTGGCGCATTTCCGCGAGGCGGAACGCGTGCTCGTTCGAACCGGGACGTACCCGGTTGGCGACAATCCCGGCGGTGGACAGATTCGGCGCAAATTCTCGTTTGAACAGCTCGATAGCCCGCATGGTCCGCTCTGTGCCTGCCACCGAGAACAGGCTCGGCTCGGCGACCAGCAGCACCCGGTTGCTGGCGGTCCACGCCATCCGGGTCAGCCCGTTGAGGGATGGCGGGCAATCGATGAGGACCAGCCCATAACCCTCCAGACGCGACAGCAGGGTGGTGAGCCGTCGCAGATCCCGCCGTCCCAGATCTGGTCGGTCGTAAATACCCGAGTAGGCGGAGCCCACTGCGACGTCGAGAACAGGTGCCTTCCCCGACAACGGCGGGTTCTGTTGGATGGCCGAAGCCACCCAACCGCTGGGCACCACGTTGGCTCCGAGGTCGCCGCGACGCGCAATCTTCAGCAGACGGCCGATATCGAGTTGATCAGCGGATCTCACACCCAGACCGGTGGTGGCGTCAGCATGCGGGTCCAAATCAACGACCAGGGTCGGGATTCCAGCGGCAAGCGCTGCCGAGGCCAATCCGAGAGTCACGGACGTCTTGCCGACACCGCCCTTGAGGCTGCTGATGCTCACTACTTGCACTTGTTAAACCAATACCTAACATCTCGTGTGCGCGGCTGCCGGACGTCGCGCCAGCGGGAATCCTGGGCCGCAGTTTGAGCCGGCGGCCCCTATTTCGTCTGGGTTTGGTCAGTTCCGCATCAATGGCGGTCGACCTACCGTTCCATCATAGGTGAGCGGTAGGGGTTCCGAAGTCAGCGGTGCCCGGGACGCCGGTCAGATGTTGAGAAAGGTTAAGAGGTCGACGTCACAGCGCGGTAGGGTGAGGATTGCCGTGATGCAGGACACGGACGCACGTATCCATTGGTGAGATGCACGGACGCAGGAGAGCAATGTTTTCGAAGATTCTGGTAGCAAACCGTGGCGAGATTGCCATCCGCGCCTTCAGGGCTGGCTTTGAGGTGGGGGCAAAGACGGTTGCTGTGTTCCCGTACGAGGACCGCAACTCGATCCACCGGCAGAAGGCAGACGAGGCTTACCTCATTGGTGAAGAGGGTCACCCGGTCCGCGCCTACCTGGACGTAGACGAAATTGTGCGCGTCGCCAAGGAATCCGGGTGTGACGCCATCTACCCGGGCTACGGTTTCCTGTCGGAAAACCCGGGACTCGCCCGGGCCGCCGAAAAGGCCGGCATCACTTTCGTCGGACCGCCAGCCGATGTGCTGGAGCTGGCGGGTAACAAGGTCCACGCGCTGGAGGCCGCCCGCAAGGCTGGCATCCCGGTCCTGAAGTCATCCCAGCCGAGCGCCGACCTGGACGAGCTGATCGCCGCGGCTGACGAGATCGGGTTTCCCATCTTCGCCAAGGCGGTTGCCGGCGGTGGCGGTCGCGGAATGCGCCGCGTCGACAAGCGGGAGGCGCTGCCCGAGGCCCTCGAGGCTGCCATGCGGGAAGCCGACTCCGCGTTCGGTGATCCGACCATGTTCCTGGAACAGGCGGTGCTCCGTCCCCGCCACATTGAGGTGCAGATCCTCGCGGACGCGCAGGGCAATGTGATGCACCTGTTCGAGCGGGACTGCTCCATTCAGCGCCGGCACCAGAAAGTCATCGAGATTGCTCCAGCTCCGAACCTTGATGAGGGCATCCGGCAGGCCCTGCACCGGGACGCGGTCGCTTTCGCCACCGCCCTGGGTTATGTCAACGCGGGCACCGTCGAGTTCCTCGTCGACACGGTGGGGGAGCGGGCGGGTCAGCATGTCTTCATCGAGATGAACCCTCGCATCCAGGTGGAGCACACGGTCACCGAGGAGATCACTGACGTCGACCTGGTGCAGGCGCAGCTGCGCATCGCCGCGGGTGAGTCCCTCGCGGACCTTGGCCTGAGCCAGGACAGCGTCCAGGTGCGGGGTGCTGCCCTGCAGAGCCGCATCACCACCGAGGACCCCGCCAACGGGTTCCGGCCCGACGTCGGACAGATCACCGCCTACCGGTCCGCTGGCGGCGCCGGGGTGCGGCTCGACGGCGGCACCGTCTACGCGGGCGCTGAAATCAGTCCGCACTTCGATTCGATGCTGGTGAAACTGACCTGCCGTGGTCGCGATCACAAGTCGGCCGTGACCAGGGCCCGACGCGCCCTGGCCGAATTCCGGGTCCGAGGGGTGTCGACCAACATCTCCTTCCTGCAGGCCGTCCTTGACGATCCCGACTTCATCGCCGGCGACGTCGCGACCAACTTCATCGACGAACGCCCCGAACTGCTCACCGCCCGGGTCTCCGCAGACCGCGGGACCAAGCTGCTGACCTGGCTGGCAGATGTGACAGTCAACAAGCCCCACGGTGAGCGGCTCGTGGAAATCGACCCCGCCGACAAGCTGCCCGTTGCTGGTGAGGGCGAGGCGCCCCCAGGGCCGGGGTCGCGTCAGCGGCTGCAGGAACTCGGTCCCGAGAAGTTCGCTGCCGAGCTCCGCGCCCAGAAAGCCGTCGCCGTCACCGACACCACTTTCCGCGACGCGCACCAGTCGCTGCTCGCCACCCGGGTCCGCACCCGTGACCTGGTGGCCGCCGGCGACGCCGTCTCCCGCCGGACACCCCAGTTGCTGTCCGTTGAGGCGTGGGGCGGTGCCACGTACGACGTCGCACTCCGGTTCCTCGGTGAGGAACCGTGGGAGCGTCTCGCAGCCCTGCGCAAGGAACTGCCAAACATCTGCCTGCAGATGCTGCTGCGAGGCCGGAACACGGTCGGTTACACCCCGTACCCCGAGGAGGTCACCGAGGCCTTCGTGAAGGAGGCAGCCGAGACCGGCATCGACATCTTCAGGATCTTCGACGCACTCAATGACGTCTCCCAGATGGAACCAGCCATCCGCGCGGTCCGTGCAACCGGTACCGCGGTGGCCGAGGTTGGCCTTTGCTACACCTCCAACATGCTCGACCCCGAGGAGAAGCTCTACACCCTGGAGTACTACCTCGAGCTGGCGCAGCGGATCGTCGACGCGGGCGCCCAGATCCTGGCGATCAAGGACATGGCCGGCCTGCTGCGGCCAGCGGCAGCCGCCCAGCTCGTCACTGCCCTGCGTGAGCGTTTTGACCTGCCCGTTCATCTCCACACCCACGACACCGCCGGCGGCCAGCTGGCCACGCTGCTCGCCGCCGTGGACGCGGGAGTGGACGCCGTCGACGTCGCCAGCGCCTCCCTCGCGGGGACCACGAGCCAGCCCTCGGCGTCGGCACTGGTCGCGGCCCTGGCCAATACTGAACGGGATACCGGGATTTCGTTGGCGGATATCTGCTCGCTGGAACCCTACTGGGAGGCAGTCCGCCGCGTGTATGCCCCGTTCGAGTCGGGGCTGCCAGGACCTACAGGTCGGGTGTACCGGCATGAGATTCCGGGCGGCCAGCTGTCCAACCTTCGCCAGCAGGCCATCGCCCTGGGCCTCGGGGAACGGTTTGAAGCTATCGAGGACATGTACACGGCGGCGGACCGGATACTTGGGAGGCTCGTGAAGGTCACCCCGTCGTCGAAGGTGGTGGGGGATCTCGCGTTGCAGTTGGTGGGGACCAACGTGGATCCCGCCGACTTCGAGGAGAATCCGCAAAACTACGACATCCCCGATTCGGTGATCGGTTTCCTCAGCGGGGAACTCGGGGATCCTCCCGGCGGGTGGCCAGAGCCCTTCCGTACCAAGGCCCTGCAGGGCCGCGAAATCAAGGTCCGCGACGCGGAGATCAGTGCCGAAGACCTGGCCGCGCTGACCGGGGATTCGAAAGTCCGACGCGCCACCCTCAACCGGTTGCTGTTCGCCGGCCCCACCAAGGATTTCCTGGCCACCCGGGAAACCTACGGCGACGTCTCGGTCCTGGACACCCGCGACTACCTGTATGGCTTGCAGCAGGGCAGCGAGCACGTCATCCCGCTCGAAAAGGGTGTCCGGCTGATCGCCACCCTCAGCGCGGTGTCGGAGCCTGATGAGAAGGGGATGCGCACGGTGATGTGCACGCTGAACGGGCAGATGCGGCCCGTCGTCGTGCGTGACCGCAGCATCCACAGTGATGTCAAGGCGGCGGAGAAGGCGGACAAGTCGGTGCCGGGCCAGATCGCTGCGCCTTTCGCCGGTGCTGTCACCGTCACGGTTGCCGAGGGGGACACCATCGAGCAGGGCGCGACGATCGCCACGATCGAAGCGATGAAGATGGAAGCCGGAATCACCTCACCGGTGGCAGGCACGGTCAAGCGGATCGCCGTCGACGCCGTCTCCCAGGTGCAGGGCGGGGATCTGCTGATGGTGATCGAGACCGCCTAGCCGGTACGGCCGTGCGGGGTCTGGTGCGCTAGTGTTTGGCTGGAGACCACGGCGCATTTGGCGCGCCATCTTCGAACCTGTGAGGAACTATGGCCCCGCAAGATCCGTCCGGTACCGGCCCGGACATTGACCCATCCGACGACACTCAGTCCGACCTGCCGGAGACTGATTCTCCTCACGCCGAGGACAACGCGGATGCTTCCCTCTCCGTGGGTCGCGATCCCGAGGGTCGAGGATCGGTTGACCACGAGTTGGCGACCGATCATGGAGCGTTGACCGGCCTTCCGGTCGACTACACCTCGGCGCTGCCCCTCGGAAAAGCCGACGCCCCGGCACTGCCATCCGCGGTGCCGTCGGTGCTGGCCGCGCCTGCGGCTAAGGCCCGGGAAACTTCCGCGACGCCTTCAGTTTCCGCGACGCCCACAGTTTCTGGGGCGCCTGAGCCGGCGGCGGATCTTGCGGGCTGGTTCCCCTCGGCTACTGCCACGCCCCCGGTCGAGCGGCCAGCCGCTGAGACCACTGAAGCGCGCAGCGCCCGCCGGCAGAAGGAAACCGGTCCTGAAACCGCCGCCTCACTGACGTCTGAGCGGCTCCTTGAGGTAACGAAGCGTCCCCCTGTTGACGGCTGGCGCAAGCTCCTCCATACGCTGAGCTTTGGCTATCTGAACCTCGGCGATTCTGACGCCGTCCGGATCCGCCGCGCACTGGAGCACCGGATTTCAGTGCGGTTGGGGGAGCGCACCCGCTATGTTCCTGTGCTGTCGCGGAAAGGCGGGGTGGGAAAGACCACTGTCACCACGCTGCTTGGCATGACGCTGGCCCAGGTCCGCGAAGACCGCATCATTGCGATGGACGCCAACCCGGACCGGGGGACGCTCTCCGACCGTTCGCCCGGCAAGGCCGACTTCACAGCCCGCCAGCTGGTGCAGAACCGGTTCATGGTGGATTCCTTCGCCCAGCTCTCCAGCTATGTGGCTCGCGAAGGGTCCCGGCTGCATGTGCTGGCCTCCGATACGGACCCGGCAATCGCCCAGGCATTCGACGACGCCGACTACCGCGCGGTCACCGATATCCTGAGCCGCTACTACTCGATTGTGCTGACCGATTCTGGCACCGGCATGGTGCACTCGGTGATGAAGGGAACCCTCGAGAAGGCCGACGCCGTCGTGCTGGTTTCCGGTGGAAGTGTGGACGAGGCCCGGCTGGCTTCCGAAACCCTGTCCTGGCTCGAGGCACACGGACGCCACGACCTGGTGGCTAGTGCCATCGTCGTGATCAACCTGTCTTCCGGGAACGGAACCCAGGTGAACGTGACCGAAATCGAAGAGCACTTCCGGTCCCGAGTCAGCACCGTTGTCCGCATTCCCTACGACCGTCATCTGGCGGAAGGTTCACAGGTGGACCTGGCCCGGCTGAAACCGGCAACGCGGGATGCTGTCGTCGAACTTGCGGCGCTGGTCGTCGACGAACTGCAGTGACTCACTACGACCTGGCGATTGTCGGTTCCGGTTCCGGCAACAGCCTGATCACCCCCGACTGGGATGACCGAAAAGTGGCGTTGATCGACGGGGGCGTGTTCGGTGGAACCTGCCTGAACGTCGGCTGTATACCGACGAAAATGTTTGTCTTCCCAGCCGAACTGGCCACCGGGGCACAAGAGGCGCAGTCACTCGGCGTCGACCTTGAGCTCCGCGACGTCAGGTGGAGGACCATCAGGGACCGCATTTTCTCCCGGATCGACGCGATTTCCCGGGACGGCAGACGATACCGGGCAGACGAGCTGGACAACGTCACCCTGTACCAGGAATACGTGCGGTTCACGGGGGAGAAGTCCTTCGTCACCGCGACGGGCGAGAAGATCCACGCGGACCAGGTCGTCATCGCAGCGGGATCACGGGCGGTGCTACCGGACATTCCGGGAATCACCCTTCCGCAGGTGCATACCTCGGACACCATCATGCGGTTGGATGAGTTGCCGGCGCGGATCCTCATCATCGGTGGAGGCTACATTGCCGCCGAATTCGCTCACATCTTCGGCGCGTTTGGCTCAGCTGTCACCATGGTTAACCGCTCCGGCAGCCTGTTACGTACCCTCGATGACTCCGTCTCGGAAGCGTTCACCGCGGAGGCGCTTCGCCGGTGGGACGTCGTCCTCAATCACACCGTCGCCTCACTGACCGCCAACGACGACGGATCCGTGCACGCGGTAATCGACGGACCCGAAGGTCAGGAACTGGACGTCGACGTCGTGCTGGTGGCCATCGGCAGGGTGCCGAACACCGACCGGTTGGGAGCCGCCGACGTCGGGCTCGATCTCGATACTGAGGGTCGCCTGGTCGTGGACGGACACCAGCGGGTCCTCCGCGACGGTTCGCCTATCGACGGGCTATGGGCCCTGGGTGACGTCAGCAACCGGTTCCAGCTCAAACACGTCGCCAACCATGAGGCGCGGGTCGTCTCGCACAACCTGATCCATCCTGGCAGTCTGCGCACCAGTGACCACCGGTTTGTCCCGGCGGCGGTGTTCACGCACCCTCAGGTAGCGGTTGTCGGCCTGACCGAAGCTGAAGCACTGGCGAAGGCCGAGGCTGAAGGCTTTGAGATTACTGTTGCCGTCCAGCAATACGGGTCGACTGCGTTCGGCTGGGCGATGGAGGACACCACCGGGTTTGTGAAGCTGATCGCCAACCAGCGCACCGGCATGATTCTCGGCGCCCACATTATGGGCCACGAGGCGTCGATGATCATCCAGCCGGTCATCCAGGCGATGTCCTTCGGACTCGATGCCCAAACCATGGCCAGCGGACAGTACTGGATTCACCCGGCCCTCACGGAAGTAGTCGAGAACGCTCTACTGTCCCTGAAGACCGGGTAAATCAGCTACCGATTTCTGGCTGCGCTAGGCGCGAGGGGCCGAGTAGATGCCCTCGACCACCGAGGAGTAATCCTTCAGGACCTGGGCCCGCTTGATCTTCAGGGATGGAGTCAGGTGCCCGCTGGTCTCGGTGAAGTCGGTGGCCACAATTCTGAACGCCTTGATTGATTCGGCTTGTGAGACGTTCGCGTTGGCCTGATCCACCAGTTGCTGCACTTCGGCGGTAACCAGTGGGTGTTCGGCGGCCTGAGCCACGGTGGTGTTCTTGGGTAGCTGGTGGCGCTCAAGCCAGCCCGGCAGAGCCTCTTCGTCAAGGGTGATCAGGGCCGAGATGAAGGCCCGGTGATCGCCGACGACAACGCACTGCGATACCAGGGCGTTGGATCTGATGGTGTCTTCCAGCTGTGCGGGGATGACGTTCTTGCCACTCGCGGTGACGATGATTTCCTTCTTGCGACCGGTGATTTTCAGGAACCCGTCGCCATCCAGCTCGCCGATATCGCCCGTGCGGAACCAGCCGTCGGCGAAGGCTTCTTCGGTAAGGTCATCGCGCTTGTAGTAGCCGCGCATCACGCAGACGCCCTTGGCGAGGATTTCGCCGTCGTCGGCAATCTTCACTGCGTTGCCGGGAAGCGGCGCCCCGACCATGCCGATCTTGATCTTCTTCGGTGTGCTCACGGTGATTGGTGCCGTGGTCTCGGTGAGGCCGTACCCCTCGAGGACCATCAGGCCAATGCCGTGGAAGAAGTGGCCCAGCCGGTCGCCCAGTGGTGCGCCGCCGGAGACGGCATGCTCCACGCGGCCGCCCATGGCTTCGCGGATCTTGCTGAAGAGGATCCGGTCAAAGACCGCGTGTTTCACCTTGAGCGCCAGCGGTACCTTGCCGGCCTGGTCGGCTTTGGACCATTCGATGGCCACCTTGGCGCCGGCGTGGAAGATCTTGCCCTTGCCGCCGTCCTCGGCTTTGAGCATCGAGTTGTTGTAGACCTTCTCGAACACGCGGGGGACGGCGAGGATGAAGGACGGCTTGTAGCTCTGCAGATCCGGGAGCAGGTTCTTGACATCGGGGGTGTGGGCCACGGTAGCGCCGACAGACACACACAACACGGAGATGAACCGGGCGAATACGTGGGCCAGGGGGAGGAACATGATGGTCTGGGCACCCTCGTGGGCTACCTCGGGGAGGGCTGCCCCGGCGTTCACCGACAGCTCGACGAAGTTCCCGTGCGTCAGTTCGCACCCCTTGGGCTTGCCTGTGGTGCCCGACGTGTAAATGATGGTGGCGACGTCGTCGAGCCCCGCGGTCCGACGGCGGTCTTCCAGCGCTTGATCATCGATGTCGGTACCGGCGCCGCGCAGGGGATCCAGGCCGTTGTTGTCCAGCTGCCACACGTGCTGAACACCGGGGATGTTCGCTGCGGCTGCCGCCTGGCGCACCACGTTCTCATGGCGGGCCGATTCGACGAAGGCAGCGACCGCGCCCGAATCCTCAAGGATCCAGCCCACCTGTGAGGGTGATGAGGTTTCGTAGACGGGTACTGAGATGGCTCCGGCAAACCAGATCGCGAAGTCCACCAGCGACCACTCGTACCGGGTGCGAGCCATGATCGCCACGCGGTCGCCGGCCTGGACGCCGCTGGCCATCAGGCCTTTTGCGAGGAGCTGGACGTCAGCGAGGAATTCAGTCGCCTGGATGTTCTGCCACTCTCCGGCGTTGTCCTTTTTGGAGAACAACGCTGGGTTGGACGGCTTTGCAGCCTGTTTGACAACCAGCTCCGTGATATTACTGTCACGGGGCGTGTCCACCATTACGGGGACGCTGTATTCGCGCACGACTATCTCCTTTGATATCTCCAAAACTTGCTGGATTTCATTAGCCTATAGGTTCAACCGACGTTAATACTCTCCAGTAATGTACGAATCGGTAACGGTAGGGCAACGCCGATGGCAATCCAGCGGAGGACAACCAATGATCAGGCAGACGGACGCCCCGGCAGTGCCCCGGCTGCGGGGTCAGCTCCGCGCCCCCGGTGGCGGGGGTCTGGGTGCCCTACGGCGGCCTGTTGGCTTCACCGCTGGCTACCCAGATTCGCCCACGTTCCTGCGCCGTGGGCTTGCGATCGGGATCGATATTGGTGGGACCAAGGTGGCAGCCGGCGTCGTCGACATCCACGGCAACATCCTCGCCGAATCCCGCAGGGATACGCCCGGACACGATCCGAGGCACGTCGAAGCGATCATCGCCGAGCTGGTAGCCGAGCTGTCGGTCGGCCACCGGATCCGGTCGGTGGGGATCGGCGCCGCTGGCTGGATGGACCTGACCAACGGGACCGTGCTCTTCAGCCCCCATCTGGCGTGGCGCAATGAGCCCCTACGCCACAATCTGGAGCGGATCCTTCGGCGGAGGGTGACCGTGGTCAACGACGCCGACGCCGCCGCGTGGGCCGAATGGCGGTTCGGTGCAGGCCAGGGGGAGAGCCGGTTGGTCTGCATCACCCTGGGCACCGGCATCGGCGGAGCCATGATCATGGACGGCGCCCTGGAGCGGGGACGTTTCGGGGTGGCTGGGGAGTTTGGCCACCAGATCATCGTGCCGCAGGGTCACCGCTGTGAATGCGGAAACCGGGGATGCTGGGAGCAGTACGCCTCAGGCAACGCGTTGGGGCGGGAGGCGCGGGAGCTTGCGACCGCCAACTCCCCGGTAGCCCAGGCATTGTTGAGGGAGGTCGACGGCGACCCGCAGCTCATCACCGGGGCCGTCGTCACCAAGCTGGCGCTGGAAGGAGACCCGGCGAGCCGGGAACTGGTCGACGACGTCGGGCAGTGGCTCGGGCTTGGGCTCGCCAACCTGGCTGCTGCGCTGGACCCGGGAACCTTTGTGGTGGGCGGCGGACTGGGTGCTGCCGGAGATGTGCTGCTGGAACCGGCCCGGCGAGCTTTTGGCCGCAACCTGACGGGTCGAGGGTTCCGCCCGGCTGCGCGGGTGGAAGCTGCAGCGTTGGGGCCTTCTGCCGGGTTGGTGGGGGCGGCGGATCTCTCCAGGTTGAGTCCGCGGTTGAGCCGCGGGCGCGCTGGCCGGAACTAGAACGGGGCTTCTTAGGCGTTCCTGTCCTCCTGAGCGATAAGCGGCAGGCTATTGGTTGCGTTGCGCAACTATGACCGGCTGACACTGCAAGACGCATCGACTCTTTTGAGTGGAACCGCAATGAGCACCGGACGATGGGCACTCTTTGTACTTGCCGGAATACTCCTGATCATCTCGATCATCCGGACGCTGCAGGGGTCTGAGTACCTTTGGGCTACCGGTCTAGCCATGGTGATCACGATGGGAAGTGTCCTTTGGGAACGGCACTAGGACCTAAAGAAGAAAGCCCTGGCCGCCAGCCAAGTCGCGGTGTCCCCAAGTTCGGCTTTATCGGGCCCTGCTTCGCTGAGTACACTGCTGCAACCGGTGGACTCCAGCGGACTCGTGCACCTTGATGCGCTGCATCTCTCGGTGCAGCGGGTGCCCAGGGGGCGGTCCGGTGATGGTTCTGTGGGCCCGAAAATAGTTGAAAAAGTTTTTCGGGTGACCCTGAATCGGCCCCTATTTTGTCAGTGGGCGATGATGGAATAGAGGTATGAAAGGCAGCGACGCTTCTGCTCCCGGATCGGGATTTTCCCCCGAAACCGGCCCCGGTTCTGGCCCCGGTTCTGGCCGCGATTCCGTCTTCGAGAGCGGGTCCGCGAACACTGCTTCGGGGAATGCGGGTGGGTACGGTCCGGGCGGTCCGCTGGGCGGGGAAGCGACCTGGACCGCTCCGACCGGGCCGGGGGCTCCGGTGCCGTTGTCTGGCCAGGTATCGGTCGCGGCGATGGTGACGTTGAACGCGGGGCAGACCGTGAACCTGCTCAAGACGCTCTCAGCGTTGCGGTCCTGGGTCGACGCGCAGGAAGCCAAAGCCCTCACCCACCTTCATGACCTGATGGCCGAGGAACACCCGTGGGCCGAAGACCAGGACCACACTCACGCCCTGGCTGCGTCGGAGATCGGTGCGGCCCTGCGCCTGCCGGAGCGCACCGCTGGTTCCCTGCTTGACCATAGTGAGCTGCTGGTCCGCGATTACCGGGCCACCCTGACCGCGTTGGAGGATGGCAGGTTATCGCGCCGTCACGCGTGGGCGGTGGTCGGGGAAGCGATTGGTATCCCGGATACCGTTCCCGCCGTGATGGCCGCATTCGAGGCCCAGCTCATCGGTCTGGCCTGCAAGACCACGGTGGCGAAGTTTTACCGCCAGGCCCAACGGTTACGTGACATCTTCCACCCCGAATCGATCACCCTGCGGCACCGGAAGGCTCTCCAGGACCGTCGCGTGTATCTGGACCCGGCGCAGGACGGGATGGCCTGGCTCCAAGCCTTCCTGCCCACCGAACAAGCCGCCGGGATCTTCCACCGCGTCGACACCGCAGCCCGTAACCTGCAAGGCCCCGACGAATCCAGGACCCTCACCCAGTTACGCGCCGACGTCCTCGTTGACGTCCTCACCAGCGCCGGACCCACCGGACACATGAGTGAAGCACCCGACCCAGCAGGGCCAGCTGGCCCTGCTGGCCCTGCTGCTGCCGCTGGGACCGAACCTGGTACTGCCGCTGGGGCCGGCCCGGGTGCTGACCGGAGCTGGCCGGGAACAGCGGACCCCGGATCCCGGACGGACAGCGGATCCGGGACGGACAGCGGATCCAGTCAGCGGCGAGAGAGCAACAGCCCCAGTCAGTCGGGGGAGGCCAGCACGTATTGGGGTGTGCAGGCGAAGGTGTTCGTCACCGTCCCGGTGATGACTCTCCTCGGTGGGGACACACCGGGTGAGCTAGAAGGCTATGGGCCGATTGATCCCGAGACGGCACGGAAGCTCGCCGGGCACGCACCATCGTTCACCAGGATCCTCACCCACCCCTTCACCGGGGCCAGGCTCGGCGCTGATGCAACCACGTACCGGGTCCCGCAGGACCTGAAGGATGCGGTCCGGGTTAGGGACGGGACGTGTCGGCATCCGGGATGTAACCGGTTGGCGGTGTTCTGCGAACTCGACCACACCACCCCCTGGTCCCAAGGCGGCAAAACCAGCTACGGGAACTTGGCGGCCCTGTGTAAACGCCACCACATGTTCAAAACCGACGGCTACTGGCACTACCAACAACCCGACCCCGGGACCATCATCGCGATCTCACCACTCGGCGAAACCTACCTCACCCGACCAGACCCACCCCCAGCACCACCAGCACCACCAGCCGAGATCCCCCCGCCCTTCTGAGAGTGCGCCCCCGATTATCTTGGCTGCTTAGAGCACTCCCGGCGGCGTAGACAGCGGCGGACCACAGGCAGCGCCCATCCAGACAGCAGTCGCACTCGACAATGCATACTGCACTGATGATGCATACTGCACTGACAGTGCACTATGCTGCACTTATGGCAAGTAACCCCACTGCGCTTGCGGCAGCAATTGGCAGCCGCATCAAACATGAGCGCCACTCCCGATCCCTGACTCTTGATCAGCTGGCAGACGCTGCTGGCGTGAGTCGTCGCATGCTGATCAATGTGGAGCAGGGTGCCACCAACCCGAGTGTGGGAACACTGTTGAGGTTGAGCGACGCTCTCGGCATCGGGCTGCCTTCGCTGGTTGAGTCTCCATCGGCGAAGCCTGTGACAGTTACACGCAGCGGTGAAGGTGCCGCCCTTTGGACTTCCGAATCCGGTGGCAGGGGGACGCTGGTTGCAGGCTCTGAGTCACCCGACGTCGTCGAACTTTGGGACTGGACATTCGTGCCAGGGGACCGCCACGAGAGCGAGCCACACTCCAAGGGAACCAAAGAGTTTCTCCAGGTGCGGCAAGGTTCGATCACAGTGCAGGTGGGGGAGCAGACAATAGTGCTCGAAACCGGGGACGCCGTGTCGTTTCCCGGGGACGTTGCCCACTCGTACGCGAACGTAACCATGGAACCGGCCACGTTCACCATGGCAGTTTTCGAGCCCGGTGTAGGGCTAAGCCACCGAGAGGCAACAACCAATGAATGATCTGAGCAGCTTGCACCAGGTTGTGGAATCCAGCCGCGTTGACCCGGAAGTGTTCTTGCTTCGTCCTGACTATCGTGCTGTGCTGATCGCCGCCGATGGTCTGGTGCCAGGGCCCAGCGACCAGACAAGCGAGGACCTCCTCAGCCACGCTGAAGGTTTCGCCCGTGAGCTCCTCAAAACTACTCCGGTTGAGCAACTTGCACACGTCGCTGCGTGGCGGGACGCCTATCGCGGTTTCGGGGCCAAGCCGCAACGAACGCGCAACAGTCTGGAGGCCCTCCTGCGGAGGTCAGCCACCGGGCTCCCACGCGTCAACCGACTCACCGACATCTACAACGCCATCTCAGTCCTCCACCAGGTCCCCTTGGGTGGCGAGGATCTCACCGGTTACGCTGGCCCACCCCGCCTGACCCTCGCCAGGGGAACCGAACCGTTCGACACCGCGACCGGGGGCGAGGAAACGGTCGAGTTTCCGGAACCTGGCGAAGTGGTCTGGAGGGATGACATAGGAGTGACGTGCCGGCGCTGGAACTGGCGGCAAGGGCGGCGGACACAGCTCAAAAACAATACCGAAACCGCGCTTTTCATCCTGGATGCTCTTGAGCCGATGACTGACCACGCTCTGCAACTCGCAGCGGATGCGCTCGCCTCCCACCTCAGCCAACTCGGCCCCGACGTGCAGACCGCCAGCCGGCTGATCCGTCCCGAACCGATCAAATCATGACCAGAACGTCACCCGTCCCGCCTTGGGGGCTTGCGATAACGGCGATGTTCTCAGTCCAGCTAGGTTCTGCTCTGTCGGTGGACCTGATTGGCGCTGTCGGCCCGGGCGGAACCGCATGGCTGCGCTTGAGCATGGGAGCAATCATCCTGATCGCTCTGGTCCGTCCACCACTTCGCTCGATCCGCCGCCAGGACGTGCCCACCATTATCGGTCTGGGTCTGGCTACGGGTCTGATGACCATCGGGTTCCTCGCGGCGCTGGAGCACATCCACCTCGGCACCGCCGTCGCAATCGAGTTTCTCGGGCCATTGACCGTGGCAGCTGTGCGAAGCCACCGCAAGAGGGCGCTGCTCTGGCCGGGTCTCGCCCTGATCGGTGTGATTCTCATGACCGAACCCTGGCAGGGGACTTTCAATGTGACGGGAGTCGGCTTCGCAGCGATGGCGGCCGTGGGGTGGGCCGTCTACATCCTTCTCACTCAACGCATCGGCGACCGTTTCAACGGAATCGCCTCGCTCTCCCTGACGGTGCCAATCGCGGCGGTTGCCGCGGCCGTCGTCGGGGTCCCTCAAGCCATTGGCCACATCACGCCAGGCATCCTCGCCGCCGCGCTGGGCCTGGCCGTGCTGCTCCCGGTGCTGCCCTTCGCACTGGAGATGCTCGCACTACGCCGGATGACCCCTACAGCCTTCGGAACGCTGATGGCACTGGAACCTGCGTTCGGAGTGCTGCTGGGACTGATTATTCTTCACCAACACGTGGGAGTCCCGCAGCTGGCGGGCATAGCATTGGTGGTACTGGCCGGTGCGGCCGCCCAACGAGGCGGGAGCCGCCTTCAACCAGCCAGGATCGACTCGGCCACCCCGGTGCACATCACCGGCTGACCACTCCGGCTCGGTCCTACGGAACGCGGCAGCTACCTATACTTCGGCGCCGTTGTCTCCGTGATCGCGGGTTTTGGGGAGCCTCAGGATCAGGAACGCCACCGACACCAGGAAGATGGCCAGCACCCCCAGCATCATCGTGAGCGGGGCGGCGCGCCAGAACATGGCGAGTAAAAGCAAAGCGATCGGTCCACCCACTGCGCCGAACCAGGCGAGGACCAGCAGCGGCTCCCCGGTACCCAGCGCCGGCGGCTCCGGCGGATGATAACCCTCGTCTTCGTCGTCGTCGGGCTCCTCGGGGGTATAGTCCCGCGGACCACTGGGGGAGCGGCGGGGCTGATTCTCAAACAGAGCCCGCACCCGGTCCTGATCGGACAATCCCGCATCAACGTTCTGTTCCGGTGCCGAACTGGCTGCAGCCTCCGGCGCGGTGGGCGTCTGCTCCAACCGGGCCACCAGATCCTGCCACACGGCATCGTCAGTGGACTCGTTGGGTTCCTGACCTCGGGATGTCATGCGGTGCTACCTGCCGTCACGTGCTGGATAAATTGCGCTGACCGTTCAAAAATCAACTGCGCGTCATGGTCCATGGTCGCAACATGGTAGCTGTTCTCCAAACGGACAATCTCGAGAGCTTTGCTACCAATCCGCTGTTGCAGCACCTCCAGGCTGCTTTCCGGCACGATCGGGTCCACCGATGAGCGAAAAACCAGCGTGGGCGCGGTCACTGACGGGAGCAGGTTGACCGTCTCCCTGAATAGTCGGCCGAGCTGTGCGACAGCAGCAACGGGGGTCCGCGCGTACGCGCCCTCGTCGAGCCCTTCCTTCTTGATGTTGTTGGCGATGGCTGGCACCGATCGCATCACAAACTTCAGCACCCCGGCGTAACGTGCGCGCGGATCGGCGATGGTGAGACCAGGATTGACGACGACGACGCCGGCCACCGGCTGCAGGGCCGCCAACCGCAGTGCAAGGGTCCCGCCCATTGACAGGCCGGCGACCACGATCTTCTCGGTTGACTGTGCCAACTCCCGGTAACTCGTCTCATAGCTGGCGTACCAGCGCTGCCACGGGGTGCGGGCAAGTTCCTGCCAGGTGGTGCCATGGCCGTCGAGCAGAGGGAGCCGCACTGCGTACCCCTGATCGGCTAGATATTGGGCCCAATCGAGCAGGCTAACCGGAGAACCGGTGAAACCGTGACTCAGGAGGATGCCGATGCGCGACGCCTCCCCGAAACCGTCGGAAGAGAAGGCGACGGGACCCGCGCTGGATGTCATAGCCCCATCGTGCCACCTGCCACCAATGCCTTACCAGCGAATCCGTTCCTTAGAGTAGTCTCTCAAGGAAAAGCGCGATCGACTGTGGGGTAATCCGCCGTGATCCCGCTCGGGTCGAGGAAGGCTGTCAGCGTGTTTTATTGGTTCATGAAGCGGATCATCGTAGGTCCGATTCTGGGTCTCCTCTTCCGGCCCTGGGTGAAGGGAATGGACAACGTCCCACTGGATGGTCCGGCGGTGCTGGTCAGTAACCACCTCTCCTTCTCAGACTCGATTTTCCTTCCGATCGCAGTGCCCCGGCCGGTGATCTTCCTGGCCAAGTCCGAGTACTTCACGGGTAAGGGCATCAAGGGAAAGCTCACCGCGATGTTCTTCAGACTCTCGAACCAGCTGCCGATGGACCGCTCAGGCGGTGCTGCGTCGTCGAGTTCGCTGAGCGCGGGTGAAGCGGTGCTGAACAATGGCGGGATCCTGGGTATCTATCCCGAAGGAACGCGCAGTCCCGACGGCCGGCTGTATCGAGGAAAGACCGGCGTGGCCAAACTGGTGCTCGCCACCGGGGTGCCGGTGATACCGGTAGCGATGATCGGCACGGACAAGGTACAACCCATTGGCCGGCGTATCCCCAACATTCGCAGGATCGGCATCATCGTCGGCGAACCTCTCGATTTTTCCCGGTACGAAGGTCTCGCCGAGGATCGTTTTGTTCAGCGGTCCGTGACCGACGAGATCATGTACGAACTGATGCGACTCTCCGGCCAGGAGTATGTGGACGTGTACGCGAGCAGTGTGAAGGAAAAGCTTGCGGCCGCGAAGAGCTCCGAAAAGAAGGCGCACGGCAAATCCGCCTCCGCCGCCCCGACAGCCGCGGAGCAGGACACCAACCAGAAGTCTTTGCGCAGCAGGCTCACCAGTATCAAATTGCCGGTCTGGCTGAGCCGGAAACGATAGTCCGGCTGCTGGGCCAGGAAGCGTGGCGCCCGGCACAATGTGACGTGCTGCTCCGCTGCGTGACGGTCCCGGCAGCGGCGGGGATGTAGACCCATTAGGCTTAACCGGTGACTGATATCTTCGCACCCACCGAAACCACCGTTCCCCCAGCAGGGCAGAGCAGCCCGCAGGCAAGCGCGATGCTTGACAATTGGCGCCAGCTGCCCATTTCGCAGCAGCCCACCTGGCAGGACCCCAGCGTGTATTCGGCCTCCGTCAAAGAACTTTCCACCCTTCCTCCACTGGTCTTCGCCGGCGAGGTCGACGTGCTGCGTGACCGCCTGGCCGCCGCTGCCCAGGGCAAGGCATTCTTGCTGCAGGGCGGTGACTGCGCCGAAACCTTCGAGGGCGCAACCGCAGATCGGATCAGCGCCCGTGTGCGCACCATTCTGCAGATGGCAGTGGTCCTGACTTACGGTGCATCACTGCCGGTGATCAAGATGGGCCGGATGGCTGGGCAGTTCGCCAAGCCACGTTCATCCAACGATGAGACCCGCGAAGGCGTGACGCTTCCGGCGTACCGCGGCGACATGGTCAACGGCTACGAGTTCACCCCTGAGTCGCGTGGGCATGATGCTTCCCGCATGGTCAAGGCGTACCACACGTCCGCTTCCACACTTAACCTGATCCGTGCCTTCACCCAGGGCGGTTTTGCGGATCTACGCCTGGTCCACCACTGGAACAAGGGTTTCACCGCCAACCCAGCCCATTCTCGCTACGAGTCGCTGGCCGGTGAAATCGACCGCGCGGTCCGGTTCATGGATGCCTGCGGCACCGACTTCGAGGCACTGAAGAGGGTCGAGTTCTTCGCAAGCCATGAAGCGCTCCTGCTCGACTACGAGCGGGCGCTGACGCGGACCGACTCACGCACCGGGCTCCCGTACGACACCTCGGCCCACTTCCTGTGGATCGGGGAGCGTACCCGTGACATCGACAGCGCCCACATCGACTTCCTGTCGCGGGTTCGGAACCCGATCGGCGTGAAGCTCGGTCCGAACACCTCACCCGACGATGCCCTGGCACTGATCGATAAACTGGATCCCAATCGCGAGCCAGGTCGCCTGACCTTCATTACGCGCATGGGTGCCGGCAACATTCGTGAGAAGCTGCCCCGGCTGGTCGAGAAAGTCACCGACTCCGGTGCGCAGGTCCTCTGGGTATCCGATCCGATGCATGGCAACACGGTGACGTCGCCGAACGGCTACAAGACCCGTAACTTCGACGACGTCATGGACGAGGTTCGCGGTTTCTTCGAGGTGCACAATTCGCTGGGCACCTTCCCGGGCGGCCTCCACGTCGAGATGACTGGCGACGACGTCGCCGAGTGCCTGGGCGGCGCCGACCCCGTGGATCAGGAAGCATTCCTGGAACGCTACGAGTCGGTCTGCGATCCACGCCTGAACCACATGCAGTCCCTGGAGATGGCTTTCCTGGTCGCAGGAGCACTCTCCAAGCGCTAGGCAAGCCGGGCCCACAGGTTCAAACACCGCAGGTTCGAACACCGAAGGTTCAAACACCGCAGGTTTAGACACAACAGAGGCGAAGCGGAAACGCTTCGCCTCTGTTGTGTCTAAACCCTGGTGGATCCTTGCTACGTGACGGTGATCGTGACGGTGGAGCCCTCCGGCTGCTCGCCGGTCAGATCCTGCCCTGCGACCAGACCGAGAACCGAACCGCCGAACGTGTAGTCCACTACGACAACGAATCCGGCCGCTTCAAGTTCGGCCACGGCTGCCTCTTCCCGCTGGGAGAACACGTTGGGCACCTCAACCAGGCGGGGCCCCAGGGACAGGGTGAGGGTCACCGTCTCCCCACGGGTCAGCTGCCCCCCGGAAGGGCTCTGCCCGACGACGGCGCCCTCGGGTATGTCTCGATTGTTCTCGCCGTCGGGGGCCACCGCTGCCACCAGGCCGGCGGCCTCGATGGCGGCAACGGCGTCGGCGCGCGGCTGCCCGGTCACCACCGGAACCTCAATAGGTTCAGGGCCCTGGGACACGACAAGGTTCACGGCGGTGCCACGCGGAGTCTGATGACCGGCGGCGGGCTCCTGGCTAATGACCAGTCCGTCCTCGACGTCGGCGTTGAACTCCCGAGTAATCTCACCGACTGCCAGCTCGCTGCCGGCCAGTTGTTCTGCGGCGGCAGCCTCACCCCGGTCAACAACATTCGGCACCTCGAACAGCTCGGGGCCTTTCGACACGAACAGCTCGACTGACTGGTAACGGCGGATCTCCGTTTGCGCCGCCGGTTCGCTGCGGATCACCAACCCCGATGCCACTTCGTCGTGAAACTCTTCTTCCGAACGTGGGGCGTCGAAGCCGTTTTGTGCCAGCAACAACTCGGCCTGGTCCACCGAACGGTTGACGACGTCGGGCACTGTTGCCAGTGCACCGGGCCCCACCCCGAAAAACCAGCCCAGGCCCGCGGCGAGCCCAGCGAGGAGCAGAAGCAGTACCACCCAGATAGCGTTGCGGCGTCCACGGTTGCCGGGGCGCAGCGCTTTCTCGGGCCGCAGGGCGGCCTTGGCCTGCTGCTTTTGGTAGACCTTGAACTCCCGTCGGGCCTGTTTGTCGGTTCTCTGATCCGACTCGGGAAGTGATTCAGCGTGGGTCTCCGGGATCCGGATGGCTCTGGTGTGCTGAACGTCGTGGGGGATGACCGAGGTCAGGGACTGGTCGGCGCGGATCACCTCGGTGGCGCGGGGTCCGCGCGGAGAGTGAATGACTTCCGTGGCCGAAGCGCCCGCCACTGTCCCGATGACTTCAGTACCACCCGGCACCGGCGGGGTGGCACCGGTCTGGTCTGCTGCTGCGGCGTGATCAGAGCCCACGGGCAATTCGAAATCCAGTTCCTCGTCAGTGAGGGTGGTCCGGATATGTCGTAGTTCACCCAGCAGGGCGTTCCCGTCGATCGGTCGGTCCTCAGGGTCCACAGCCGTGCACCACTGCACCAGCTCGTCAATGTCCGACGCGAGACCCGGGACTAAGCTCGACGGCGCCGGGACGGTCGAGTTGGCATGTTGGAGCGCTACCCGGATCGGGACATCCCCGGTATATGGTTGCTTCCCCGTCAGCAGCTCAAAGAGGACAATACCCGCAGAATAAATGTCGCTCCGGGCGTCAGCGCCCCCGCCGGTGACCAATTCAGGGGACAGATAGGCCACCGTCCCGATCAGGGTGCCGGTGTTGGTGGTGGTGGAAACGGCCCGCGCCAGGCCAAAGTCAGCGATTTTGATCCGGCCGTTGCTCGCTAGAAGAACATTTTCCGGTTTGACGTCCCGGTGGACCAACCCGACGTCGTGTGCGGCGCCAAGCCCTTCCACCACAGGGTCCATCATGGCCAGAGCCAGCCGTGGGGTGAGCCTGCCCTTTTCCCGCAGCAGGTCCCTGAGGGTTTTCCCCGGCACATATTCCATCACCAGGTAGGCCAGCGAGCGGTCAGGGGAATCTTCGACGCCCTGGTCCAGGACACCGACCACGTGCGGGTGGGACAGGCGTGCGGCGGACTTTGCCTCGCGTTCAAAGCGATCGAGGAAACTCGAGTCTTCAGCGAGATGGGGATAGAGGATTTTGAGGGCCACATCGCGATCGAGCCGCTGGTCGGTGGCCCGGTAGACGGTCGACATGCCGCCTCTGGCAAGGCGCGACAAAACGAGATATCGCCCGTCTACTACTGAGCCAACCAGTGGGTCATTCTGCCGTCCCTGCACCCTTCGATCCTAAGTGCACACATGGAACGGGGTGGAACCGACACCCGATTCCACCCCGATTCACGGCCGTCCGATGGCGTTGCTACCGGAAGTTCGCCTGGTGGGCATTGATGGCGGCAACATAGTTCTTCGTGTCGCTGAACATCCCGTGGGTAGTCACCGAGTACTGGCCCTGGTAGTAGGAAGCGATGGCTTCCTCAAGGCTGGCGCTGGTGCGAATCAGCGACTTCAGGATCGCTACGCCGGCGGTCGCGTTGTCGTAGGGGTCCAGCAGGTTCAGTTTGCGTCCCACAAGGTCGGAGGCCCATTCACCGGACATCGGGATGACCTGCATGGCACCAATGGCGTTGGCAGGCGAAACCGCACGCTGGTTGAAGCCCGACTCCTGGAAGGACACGGCCAGGGCGAGGCTCGGGTCGACGCCCATGGAACGTGCAGTGTCAGCAACGATGGTCTTCATGGCTTCGTTGCCGGGGACCGGCAGGGAGTTGAGCAGGTGCTTGTTGCGGTTTGCTTCGGATACCACGTGCTGCGGGTAGGTGTAGTGCAGGAAGGTGGACGGGACCAGATCTGCTGGCGTATCGGTCTCGGCAGCCGGTGCTGCTTCCGCCGTCGGCGCCGATTTGCCTGGGATGGTCAGCTTGGCGCCGGGGTGGATTATGGTGGTGGCGCTGAGGGCATTGGCTGAGAGCAGATCGCGAAGACTGACGTTGTGCTTGGCAGCGATGGCGCCCAGGGTGTCACCACCTTTGATCGTGTACTTGCCGCCGGTGGCGGCAGGCTTGGCGGGCTGCGGCGCTGCTGGCGCGATTTCGGTTGATGCAACCGAAACCTCAGCGGAACCGCCCAGCTTGATCTTCTGGCCCGGGTGAATGATTGATGACATCGACAGGGAATTGGCTTCCAGCACGGTGCCCAGGCTGACACCGTGGTTGGCAGCGATGGCACTCAGCGTGTCACCGGCCTTCACCGTGTAGGAAGAGCCAGAGGACGGCTTCGTGTCGTTTGCCGGCTTGGCAGCGGGCGTGCTGGAGGATGCGCCAGTGAGCTTGACCTTCTGACCCGGGTAGATGATCGAGCTTGCACCCAGACCATTGGCTTTGAGGACGGCACCGGTTTCCAGGCCGAGCTTCAGTGCGATCCCGCTGATGGTATCGCCGGCCTGCACGGTGTAGGTCTTCGGGGCGCTCTGGGCCGGAGCCAGGAAGGTCGGGATGCGGGTCGCAATAGTGCTCGCCGGGATGGTGAGGCCCGCAGGAGCGGTCACGGCAGGGGCGAGGCGGGGAACCTGCTGTGAGCTCACAGTCACGGGTGCGGCAGCGGCTGGCTGCGCGAGTGCGACGGCGGAGAGCAGTACAGCAGGGATGGCGGCAGTGGATACCGCCACATTGAAACGGTTGGGAATGCGGGTACCTGGGGCCTGGGCCCGGGTTTTAAACAGCGGCGATGATGAGCGCTGGGCAGTCATGGTCAAAATCCTCATCTATGGTCAACGGTACGGGCCGCGCCGATGGCCGAATGGAGACCCGACGGGCATGCCCGTCGGGGACCTCTTTCAAAAACATCTGATGGTGCGCGAGAGTCTGATGTTGTTAGTGTTACTGGTGTGACTCATGAGAATCTACACTAAATGTCACCTAGCACAATAGTTCCGTTCAAACCCGTTACTTGATCGCCGGCGTGTCGGATCAAGAAGTGGAGGGATGCCCTCACATCTGGCACCCTTAGGGGGTGAATGAACTCGAAGAACTCGTGCCCGCCTGGCTGAACCTTCCGGAGGTGGCACTTGAGTTGGATGTGCCCATCACCAAGGTCCACGGCCTGCTCGATGAGAAATCGCTAATCGCGCTCCGCAGCACCGAACGAAACGTCAGGAGCGTCCCCGCGGAGTTCATCTTCGAGGGTGCAGTAGTTGACAGTCTCAAGGGGACGATCATCGTCCTCGCTGATTCCGGGTTCAGCGACGAGGATATTGTCAGGTGGTTGTTCACCCCCGACGAGTCACTGCCCGGACGACCTATCGACGCGCTGCGCGAAGGCCGCAAAACCGAAATTCGCAGGCGGGCCCAGGCCGCTGCCTGGTAAGCCAGGACGCGTCATCGCCCGGGTTTACCGCCTAAGCTGACCGGCTCACCGCAGCGGTTGCCAACCCGGCAAGGGCCGAGCGGCACACCGCATCCAGTTCCAGGCGTTTTAGCGCCTGGGCTGCCGATTCTGAATGTTCGGCAATCAGCGACTCGACCGCGACCAGCGCTCCCGAAGAGGCAATGACGTCGCGCAGTCGTGACACCCCATCGTCGTCGAGATCCGCCTGGCCCAGGGTGCTGTTGATCAGTTCCTGGTCCCGCGGACTCCCGTTCTGAAGCGCCTTGGCGATGAGTAGGGTCCGTTTCCCCTCCCTCAGATCGTCCCCAGCGGGTTTCCCCGTGACAGCTGGGTCGCCGAACACTCCCAGGACGTCGTCCCGAAGCTGGAACGCTTCTCCCAGCGGAAGTGAGAAGGCCGAGTAGCCAGCCAACTGTGCTGCGCCGGCACCACCCAGGGCGCCGCCAAGGCCAAGCGGGTGCTCGATCGAATACTTGGCAGATTTGTACCTGACAATCCGCAGTGCCCGCGCTGCGGCGTCGTCCGGCGTCCGGTCCGGCCCCACCGCTTCTTCCAGTAGGTCCAGGTACTGGCCAGCCATCACCTCGGTGCGCATCCGGTTGAAGATTGACCGGGCCGCAGTGCCCGACGCCGCACCAGGGCCGATATCCGAGAACTGTTCCTCGCTGAAGGAGAGGCACATATCGCCGGTCAGCACAGCTGCAGATACTCCAAACCGGTCCGAACTTAAATGCCAGCGGTTTCGCTCGTGGAGCGCTCCGAACTGCCGGTGCACGCTGGGGGAGCCGCGTCGGGTATCGGAGCGGTCAATTACATCGTCGTGAATTAGCGCGGCCGCCTGGAAGAGTTCAAGCGCGACGCCGGCCAAAACCGGTTCGCGTGCATCCGAGGATCCTCCGGCCCCTCGAAATCCCCAATAGCAGAGTGAAGCGCGTAGCCTCTTGCCACCCGAAGTCAGTCGGCCAATAGCAGCAGTCAGCTCCAGCGCATCATCGGCAATATCCCCGAGGATTGCCTGTTGGCGCGTGAGGAAGAGGCCAAGGCCTCTCGTCACCTCGGCGCGGTACGTGGACTGCTCGTCAGCGATTAGCTGAGCGACTGAGGCGTCCTCGACGAAGGGGGTCCGGTCGGTCATTGGCTCTCCTCAGTGTGCGGATAGGTTTCCGCGTGGGGGTGCGCCGGGCATTCCGCCGGCCGGTTGGTCTGTGGGTTATTCCATCCTACTGACTGGCTACGATTGGACTGTGACAGCCGGGCCCAGGACTAACCTCCCAGATGCAGAGTGCACCATCCTTCATGTGGACATGGACGCCTTCTATGTGGCTGTCGAATTACTGGATCGTCCGGACCTCGTGGGCACACCGGTGATTGTCGGTTCGCCCAGCGGCCGGTCGGTGGTCCTGTCAGCATCTTATGAGGCGCGGCGGTTCGGAGTCCGCTCGGCTATGCCGATGTCGGCCGCCATGCGGTTATGTCCGCAGGGGGTGGTGCTTGAACCCCATCATGAGAAGTATTCGGCAGTCTCACATGGTGTGATGTCGATCTTTGGAACCATCACTCCCTTGGTGGAACAGCTCAGCGTCGACGAAGCCTTCCTGGACATTGCGGGGTCGATGCGTCGGCTCGGTGGGCCGCGCGAAATTGGTGAGCTGATTCGAACAACGATTCGCCGGGAGCTTGGAATTACGGCGAGTGTGGGGGCTGCGACCACCAAATTTGTTGCCAAGATTGCTTCGACCCGTTCGAAGCCCAACGGTCTGCTGGTTATCCCGGGGGAGGAGACTGTGGCGTACCTGCACACCCTTCCCGTGTCAGCGCTCTGGGGTGTTGGCGCCAAAACGCAGGAAGTACTGGCGCGGCTGGGGATCCGCTCCGTGGAGGACCTCGCGCACACCCCACTATCTTCCCTGCGCAAGCTGTTAGGTGTTTCCGGGCAGCACGTCCATGATCTCGCCTGGGGTCGGGATCCGCGCACCGTGACGGTGACCCGCCAGGAGAAGACCATCGGTGCCGAAGAGACATTTGCTGCCGACGTCAGCGACGATCCCACCTTGCATACCGAAATGCTTCGGTTGTCTCATCGGACGGCGGCGAGGCTTCGATCAGCCCATCTTCAGTGCGGCGGAGTCGCAATCAAACTGCGCTACGCGGATTTCTCGACGCTGACGCGGACCAAAAGGCTAAGCGAACCTACTGACAGCGCGAATGCCATCTATGCGGCAGCGATATCGCTGCTGGCAGCACTGGGGGAGCGTCCCATGAGCGTCCGGCTGGTGGGAGTGCGGGCGGACCAGCTGGAGCCATCGTCGGGACTGGGGCATCAGCTCACCATCGACCGACGGGACGAGAACTGGCGGCTCGCCGAGTCGGCTCTCGATGAGGTCAATCGGAAGTTTGGTAAGTCGGCTATCCAGCCAGCCCAGCTGTTTCGAAAACCGACCGATACGGCTCCCTGAACGCCTCCCTGAAGGACGCTGGCAGCCCTGATTTCCACCCGACAGGGCTGCGACTTTCCCTTGTGGGCATTGCGCTCTATCCTTAGAGCACAGGCCAACATCAACAAGCTACGCCGGTCAATTTGGAACACTCTCAGCGACGATGCCGTCGTAGGGAACTGGATTGATCAGGTACTCGTTAGTTGAGGTGAGGGACCAGGATTAATTATCAGTATGGAGGCAGTGATGGCACTCTCGGAACACGAACAGAGGCTGCTTGATCAGCTGGAGCAGCAGCTTCACGCCGACGACCCAAAGTTTGCCAGCTCGATGGCGTCGAGCCCCCAGCGGACGATTTCAACGCGCAGGATCGTCATCGGCGCGTTGATGACGGTCGCAGGCATTTTGATTCTGCTGCTGGGCGTAGCGAACCAGATTATTCTGGTGGGCGTCGCAGGATTCCTGGTCATGGGAGCTGGAGTGTATTACGCCACCAGCCGGGGCAAGGGCTCCGAATCAGCGCCAATGCCTCAGGGAATTAAAACGGCGCCCGTCAATCGTAGTGGAGGCTTTCTGAGCACCCTCGAAGAGAAGTGGGACGAGCGCAAGCGCGAACAGCCCTAACGTTGCCAATCGGTCGGCCGCCAGCGCCCTCCACTTTCATCCACTTGGCGTAAATCCCAATCATTTGCTTGGCCGATAGACCCGCATAGTCGGGTCTATCGGCGTTTAACGGGCGTTTTTCTCGCCCTGAGGCCGGATCGTCAGGACCGGGTGTGCTGTGGCGGCTCAAATCCCTCCACTTCCCACCACCGCGCTCCAGTCCCGCCGATACAGGGAACTGCCAGGAAATTCATCGCGTCGGAACCCCTAAATGGATTGACGGGGGAGGGATGTGGAGTAAAGTGGTGGTTATAAGAGCGTAGTGGTGCCGCGAGGTGCTTTCCGGATTGGATGGGCGGTGGCAGATGTTCCTCGGAACCCATCTGCCACGTCTCGATGAAAAGGGCAGGTTGATCCTTCCAGCGAAGTTCCGGGAGGAACTATCCAACGGATTGGTGCTGACCCGGGGGCAAGAACGGTGCATCTACGTTTTTAGTCAGCGCGAGTTTGAACAGCTTCACGAACAGATGCGGACAGCACCGCTGTCGTCACGGCAATCCCGTGATTACAGCAGGGTGTTTTTGTCAGGGGCCTCAGATGAGGTCCCCGACAAGCAGGGACGAATCACCATTCCTCAGGCGCTTCGGACCTATGCGGGACTGGACCGGGAACTTGCAGTGATTGGCGCGGGCAGCCGTGCTGAGATCTGGGACGCCACGGCCTGGAACAACTATCTGGCGGAGCAGGAGAACACGTTCTCCGAAACCGACGAGGACGCTCTCCCGGGTCTCTTCTAGTACCGCACATCACCACGCAGTACCGCACGAAATGCAGGACGGCTTCTTGGACGAGATCTCCAGCCGCCCGGCGTACGTTCCACCTGGCTCACCTTCCCCGGAGCCAGGCGGGCACCGCGCCTGGTCGGATGGGGATCTGGCTCAAGAAACGTGTTGTACAGACAACCAAGCAGGCAACACTGAGGAAGGAGCGAATGGATGAGCGACGATCGCCCTACCGGTGAACGGCACGTACCGGTACTGCGTGAACGCTGCATCTCGCTCCTCGAACCAGCCCTCCTCGCCGCGGTAGCTGCCGGCCGTACGCCGGTGGTCGTCGATGCCACGCTGGGCATGGGCGGGCACTCCGAATCCCTGCTGGCACGGTTTCCGCAGGCACACCTGGTCGGGATTGACCGCGATCTGCAGGCACTTGCCCTGGCCGGCGAACGGCTCGCAACCTTCTCGGGGCGAACCGATCTGGTCCACGCGGTGTATGACGAGCTTCCCGAGGTCCTCGAGGATCTGGGCATCGACGCTGTTGACGGTGTGCTCTTCGACCTGGGAGTGTCCTCCCTCCAACTGGACGAACGTGACCGGGGATTCGCCTACTCCTATGACGCGCCACTGGACATGCGGATGGATACCAGCGTTGGGCAGACCGCAGCAGACGTCGTCAACGTGTACTCCGAGACGGACCTGCTCCGCATTATTCGTGCCTGGGGTGAGGAGAAGTTCGCTGGCCGGATCTCATCGGCCATTGTCGCCGCCCGCCGTGACACCCCCTTCACCTCGACAGGCCAACTGGTCGACGTCATCCGCGCCGTGGTCCCCGCAGGGGCGGCACGGACCGGGGGACACCCGGCCAAACGGACCTTCCAGGCGCTCCGGATCGAAGTCAACGAGGAGCTGACCGTGCTCGAACGGGCAATTCCCGCCGCCGTCGACTCACTGATTCTCGGCGGGCGGGCGGTGGCCATGTCCTACCACTCGCTCGAGGACAAGATCGTCAAGGCTGCCTTCACCGCCGGTACCCGCTCCTCAGCCCCAGTCGGATTTCCGGTGGAACTCGAGGAGCACAAGCCCTACCTCAAGTCGCTGACCAAGGGCACCGAAGCCCCGACCGAGCAGGAAATTGAAGAAAACCCGCGGGCGGCATCGGCAAAGCTGCGCGCAGTAGAACGAATCAAGAACACTCGAAGCACCAAAGACAGGAATGCATCATGAGCCAGCAACTCGCTGAATCCTACGCGCCGCTGGCTACCCCCGAAACGGGAAGCGGATCCTCCCAGCAGGTCCGGACGCCGCTCTCGCTGGTGCCAGCCGGACCGGCCCGGCGTCGGATCCCCTTCGCGGTGTTCAGCATGATCGCCCTGGTCGGCGCTCTGGTGACGGTTCTGATGCTCAATATCTCGGTCTCCAGTAGCCAATATGAACTTGTGGAACTGCGTAACCAGCAGATCGCCCTGAATCAGGAGAACCAGGCGCTCACCCAACAAATGGAAGACCTCAATGCGCCACAGAACCTCGCTGCGGAAGCCCGGGAACTCGGCATGGTCGCCTCCCCTGGATTCGGCTCCATTGATGTAGATTCGATGAAAATTGCAGGTAGTCCCGAGGCTGCGAAGGAGGGCGGCGAGCCATTGGCGCTCATCGCCGCCCCCGAGGTGTCCACGGCTGGCGTCGCGGTTGCTGTCGAGGCCCCTCCAAGGGAGGAAGCTGCAGCGTCTGCAGCCGACGCACCAGCCGCTGCAACACCGGCGGCCGAGGCAGAGCCCGCACCCCCCGCCGAGCAGCCGCAGGCAATCGAGCTTAACGGCGGATCAATTCCAGCACCACAGCAAGGCACCGGCGGGTAACGCACACGATCGACGATCACCCGAAAGACACCGAAGGATATTGAAGTGGCTACAGCAACTGAGCACGACAAATTCCGGGTGGCTCTCGGCGCGAAAAGGCTACGCGTAGGTCTGGCCTTCGTCCTGATCCTCCTGCTGGTGCTGGGGGTCCGGTTATTTCAGGTGCAGGCGCTCGACCTCGGCGGCATGGCGCAGGCCGGACTGAATAAGCGGCTCGAATCGTTCCCGGTGCAGCCAATGCGCGGCGATATTCTCGACAGCAAGGGAAATTACCTGGCCCGCAGCGTGGAGCGCTTCGACATCGTGGTGGATCAGACCCTCGCCGAAGGCGACACCTTCGCCCGGATCAACGATGAGGGGGACCGCGAGGAGCTCACCATGGATGAGGGTTTTGCCGAGCTCTCGACGATCCTCGGCCAGGATGCGGCCACCCTCGAGGCGGCAATCATCGGGGACAAAAAGTTCGGGTATGTCGCCCAGGAAGTCACCCCTGAGGTCAAGAACGCCGCATTGGCCGTGCGGATGCCTGGTGTCTACGCCGACCCGGTCAGCCTTCGCACCTACCCCTCCGGGCCGGTCGCCGGATCAATCGTCGGGTTCGTTGGCGAGCAGAATGAGGGCCTCGAGCTCACCCAGGACGACCGGCTCACCGGCGAAGCAGGTAGCCGCACCTTTGAGATCGGCGGTGACGGCATCCGGATTCCCTACGCCACCAACGAGGATGTGCCGGCCAAGGACGGACAGTCAGTCAAGCTGACCATCGACCAGGATCTCCAGTGGTTTGCCCAGCAGACCATCGCCTCCCAGGTGGAGGAGTACGACGCCCAGTGGGGCAACATCGTGGTCGTCGAAGCGGATACCGGCGGCATTGTCGCGATGGCCGAGTCCACCACCATGGACCCGAATAACCCGGGAGCCACTGAACCCGAATTTCGTAAACCCCTCTCGGTCACCTCATCCTTCGAGCCCGGCTCCACCACCAAGCTGATCACCATGGCAGCAGGGCTGGAGGAGGGAATCATTGAACCCACCAGCGAATTCCTGTTGCCAAACACCTACACCGTGGACAACCAGACGTTCAAAGATGCTTTCGAGCATGGCGAGGAGCAGCGCACCGCCGCCGGAATCTTCGCCAAATCCATGAACACCGGAACGGTGATGATTGGTGAGCAGCTCAGCAAGCAACAGCGCTACGACTGGCTCACCAAGTTTGGGATCGGGCAGCCCCTCGATGTCGGTTTGAACGGTGAGACCAGCGGTATCCTCGCCCAGCCGGAAGAGTGGGACGACCGCCAGCAGTACACGGTGCTGTTCGGGCAGGGCCTCGCGCAGACTGCGCTGCACACCGCGATGGTCTACCAGACAATCGCCAACGACGGCGTCCGGCTGAAACCACGGTTGATCGATGCCTACATTGACCCCGACGGAACCGAGCACAAGGTGCCCCAGGACGAGGGCGTCGAAGTGGTCTCCACTGAAACCTCAGGCCAGCTACAGAAGATGCTCGAAACCGTTACCGTTGATGGCTCAGGTGCTTCGGGTGCGCTGGACGAATACCGCGTGGGATCCAAGACGGGCACGGCCGAAGCGCCAAGCGCTACCGGCGGCTACGACGGGTACACCCTCACCTACGCTGGCATGGCGCCAATGGATGACCCGGAGTACGTCGTGGTGGTGACGCTGCAGCGGCCGCAGGGCGATCTGTATTATCTGATACCGGGGGAGTCATTCCAAAAGGTAATGGAACAGGTGCTCAACGCCAGGAACGTCGCACCATCCACCGGCAAGCCCGAGACCTACCCCATCGAGTACTGACCCGGAGCAACACACGTGCCAACAATTGAAGATTCCGCCGCGCAACCCGATGCCGGGATGCGTCCAGCAGTAGTGGCTCCGGTCCCGCTGGCACAGGCATTCAGCGACCTTCCAGCCGGGTTGCCGACTGTCGAACCGGTTCCCGGGCACGACGACGCCGCCGCCCACGTCCGTGTGACCGGGGTGGCGATTGATTCCAGAATGATCAGGGCCGGGGATCTGTACATAGCCCTACCCGGTTCAGGCAGACACGGTGCGTCGTTCACCGCCGCCGCTCTGCGCTCTGGCGCCGTCGCCGTCCTGACCGACGAGGCAGGGGTGGAAGCCGCCGCAGCCGCAGCCGAACTGGTCGGCACCGTTCCCCTGTTCAGAGCTGCCCGCCTCAGGGAACTCGTGGGTCCACTGTCGGCGACCATCTTCAACAGTCAGCCGGCCGAAACGAGCCGGCCCGCCCTGTTCGGCGTCACCGGCACCAACGGCAAAACCACCACCACCTACTTCATCAATGCGTTGCTGGCGGGGCTGGGTCGGACCACCGGGTTGATGGGAACCATTGAGATCCATGCCGGCGGCCAACCAATCGCCAGCGCTCTCACCACCCCCGAATCGCCGCAGGTACATGGCATCCTCGGGTTGATGCGTGAACGGGGGATCGAAACCGCCGCCATGGAGGTGTCTTCCCACGCGATTGAGTACCGTCGGGTGGACAGCGTCCACTTCGACGTGGCCGGGTTCACCAACCTGACCCAGGACCACCTCGACCTGCACGGCACCATGGAGGAGTACTTTGCGGTCAAGGCTGAGCTCTTCGGGCGGGAACGGACGAGCCGCGCGGTCATCATTATCGACGACCCGTGGGGCCTGAAAATGGCCGAGGTGGCCGGGGCCG
The DNA here is from genome assembly GCF_054511195.1 of Arthrobacter sp. Sr33. Taxonomy (NCBI): domain Bacteria; kingdom Bacillati; phylum Actinomycetota; class Actinomycetes; order Micrococcales; family Micrococcaceae; genus Arthrobacter; species Arthrobacter sp. Sr33. The sequence goes on from NZ_JBTNDD010000009.1 coordinate 72,623, forward strand.
ACGTCGTCACCCTCAGCACGAGCGTCACCCAGGACGACGACGCCCAGACGAACGACGGCCAGACGAACGACGGCCACACGAATTACGGCGGGACACCACCCGGCACCGCCGACTGGCAGGTTCGTAATGTGGTCAAACACGGGCTCGGCCACCGATTCTCGCTGCACGGACCAGCGGGGGAAGAACTCACGCTGCACTCGGGCCTGCCGGGTACCTTCAATATCTCGAACGCCGCACTGGCGACGGTAATGGTGCTCACCTCAGGGGTGGCCGCAGACGACGTGCAGCGCGCCGCGGACAGCGCCGATCCGTTCTCGGCAGCAGTACCAGGACGCATGCAGCTCATCGGCGACCACCCGGCAGCAATAGTCGATTTCGCCCACAACCCTGATGCTCTGGCCCGCACCCTGGAATCGGTCAGGCCTCCCGCCCCGGAGGCGAAGCTGATTGTGGTGTTCGGCGCCACCGGACAGCGGGACCAGACCAAACGTCCACTCATGGGGGCCACCGCCGCGCAGCTGGCCGACGTGGTGATTGTCACCGACGACGACCCCCACGATGAAGACGAGGCCGTGATCAGGCAGGGTGTCCTGGAGGGGGCGCTGAGGGCCCGTGACGCTGCCGAACGCCCGTGCGAGGTACTCGAAATTTATCCCCGTGCCGAGGCGATCGACCGCGCAGTGGCAATGGCCACCGCTGCTGATACGGTCCTGATTGCTGGGCGCGGCCACGAGGTCTGGCAGGAAGTCAAGGGAGTCAACCTGCCGCTCGATGACCGGGTGGAACTGGCCCGGGCGTTGACACGCTACGGATTCTCTGTCCACCCCAGCCACAGGATAGAATCCTAGACCGTCATGATTGAACTAAGCGCAGCCGAAATCGCGGCAATTACCAAGGGTCAGTTGACCCCCGCTGCCGCAGCACGGCAGACCCAGACCGTTAGCTCCGTCACCGTGGATTCCCGCGAGGTACAGGCCGGTGGCCTGTTCGTCGCCAAGCCCGGTGCAAACGCTGACGGTCACCAGTTCGTGCCGCAGGCCTTCCGTAATGGGGCTGTGCTGGCACTGCTGGAACACCCGGTGGCGAATGAGGACGCCGCTGGTGCTGGAGAGTACCCCGCCGTCGTCGTCGACGATGTGGTGCTGGCCATGGGCCGGCTCGCTGCCGCCGTGGTGGAAAGATTGCGCGCCCATTCGCCGCTGACGGTGATCGGCATCACCGGCTCGGCCGGTAAGACCACCACCAAGGACCTGCTGGCAGGCATCCTCAGGGAGCATGCCCCCACTGTTGCCCCGATCGGGTCCTACAACGGCGAGGTGGGCGTTCCGCTGACCGTCTTCAGCGCCGATTACGACACCAGGTATCTGATCATCGAAATGGGTGCCACTAAGATCGGGCAGATTACCTACCTTGCGGACATGGTCGCGCCCGATGTCGGTGTGGTCCTGGGAGTTGGCAGCGCCCACGCCGGAGAGTTCGGTGGAGTGGACAACATCGCCAAGGCCAAGTCGGAGCTGCTTCGTTCGCTGCCGGGAAGCGGAACGGCAATCATCAACGCCGACGACGCCCGGGTTTTGGCCATGGAGACCGTGACCGCCGCGTCCAAGCTCTACTTCACTTCCGACAACTCGCATCTCCCCGGCGGCGGACCAGTTGTTCGGGCCACCGGTGTCACAACCACCCCCGGTGGGCACCCATCATTCACGCTGGGCCTGCCCGGTCCCGACGGGTCCACCGAGCATCAGGTCACCTCACGGCTGATCGGGACGCACCAAATCACCAACCTCCTCGCCGCCGCATCAATTGCCGGGACGCTCGGCATCCCGGGCGCAGCCATCGCCGACGCCCTGTCGCGGTCGGAAGCACAGAGTCGCTGGCGGATGGAACGCACCGAACGCGCCGACGGCGTGACGGTCATCAACGACGCGTACAACGCCAATCCTGACTCAATGCGAGCCGCGCTTCGTACCCTGGCCGAACTAGGGCGGGGTCGCCGCACCTGGGCCGTGCTCGGCGAAATGCTCGAACTCGGCGACGAATCGATCACCGAGCACGACGCCGTCGGCCGGGTCGTGGTTCGGCTCAACATCACCAAGCTGCTCGTGATCGGGATGGGGGCCCGTGCTCTCTATAACGGTGCAGTCCTCGAGGGGTCCTGGGGGGATGAGGTCCTGTTCGCCGATGACGTCGCGGCGGCCGAGGAAATTCTCGCCTCGGTTCTGGAACCTGGAGACCTGGTGCTGTTCAAATCCTCCAACGGGGCGGGGCTTCGATTTTTAGGTGATCGGATAGCATTGTCCTCGACTGTTGCACCATCCACTGCCACGCCTGAACCATCAGAGCCCGGCCCAACTGACCTCCAAGGGGGGCCGCAGCTGTGATTGCGCTACTGATCGGCTCAGCCATGGGGCTGGTGCTGGCCCTCGTGGGTACCCCACTGTTTATCCGCCTGCTCGTGAACCGTGGCTACGGTCAATTCATTCGCGATGACGGCCCCACAGCCCACCACACCAAGCGCGGGACGCCCACCATGGGCGGCGCCGTCATCGTCGGTTCCGTCCTGATTGCCTACTTCGTCACCCACCTGCTGATGATCTGGGCCGGAGTCTCCACCGGGCCGTCCGTCTCGGGTCTGTTGCTGCTACTCCTGATGGTCGGCATGGGAATCGTCGGATTCTTCGACGACTACATCAAGATCTCCAAACAGCGGAGTCTGGGCCTCAGCGCCCCGGCGAAAATCGCGGGACAGACCCTCGTCGGCATCATCTTCGCCGTCCTTGCGCTTGGCTTCCCGAACGAAAACGGCAGGACGCCGGCCTCAACGGCCATTTCATTCATCCGCGACACGTCGATCGACCTGGCCTTCGCCGGCACCATCGTTGGCGCCGTCCTCTTCGTCATCTGGTCCAACCTCATCATCACCGCAGCCAGCAACGGCGTGAACCTCGCCGACGGTCTCGACGGCCTTGCGGCCGGGGCATCCGTCCTGGTGTTCGGCGCCTACATGCTGATGGGCATTTGGCAGTCCAACCAGAGTTGCGCACTCGACGAGGTCGCCAGGAGCGTCTGTTACACCGTCCGGGACCCTCTCGATCTGGCCCTCATCGCCGGCACCATGTGCGGTGCGCTGGTCGGGTTCCTCTGGTGGAACACCTCGCCTGCAAAGATCTTCATGGGTGACACCGGCTCGCTCGCCATCGGCGGCGCCATCGCCGGGTTCGCGATCCTGTCCCGCACCCAGTTGCTGCTCGTCATCCTCGCCGGGCTGTTCGTCATGATCACGCTGTCGGTGATCATCCAGGTCGGCTACTTCAAACTCTCCGGCGGCAAACGGGTGTTCAAAATGGCTCCGCTCCAGCACCACTTCGAACTCAAGGGTTGGCAGGAAGTCACAGTTGTCGTCCGGTTCTGGATTCTTGCCGGGCTATTCGTGGCCACCGCACTCGGAATCTTCTACGCCGAATGGGTGGTGCTGATATGACCGGAACCATCCCCGCGGGTGCCCGTGACCTCGATTCCCTGACCACCTGGGATGCCGACTGGAAAGGGCTGCGGGTAGTAGTCACCGGCATCGGCCTGTCCGGGTTCTCCGTCGCCGATACGCTCATTGAACTGGGTGCCCGCGTGGTGGTAGTCGACGGATCCGATTCGGCCGAGAACCGCGCCAAGGCGGACACGCTGTCGATCGTCGGTGCCGTGGACGTCCTCCTCGGCGCCGAACACGCAACGAGAATTCCGCTCATCGATGGCAGCCAGCCCGATCTGGTGGTCACCTCACCGGGCTGGACCCCGCAGCAGCCGCTCCTCAGGGCCGCAAAAGACGCAGGAATCCCGGTCTGGGGCGACGTCGAACTGGCCTGGCGGGTCAGGATCCGCGAAGGCCGCCCCACCGCCGAGTGGCTGACCATCACCGGCACCAACGGCAAAACCACCACCGTCTCTCTGGTGGAGTCGATGCTGCTGGCCGCAGGCCTCCGCGCCGTCGCCGCGGGCAACATCGGTACCCCCATTCTCGACGCGATCCGTGACCCGCAAGGCTACGATTTCATCGCCGTCGAACTGTCCAGTTTCCAGCTGCACTGGACCGGGTCCATCTCGCCGCTGGCGAGTGTGTGCCTGAACGTTGCGGAGGACCACGTCGATTGGCACGGTGGGTTCGATCAGTACACCGCCGACAAAGCAAAGATTTACGCCAATACCAAAGTGGCTTGCGTCTACAACGCCGAACAGCCCGCCACCGAACGGATGGTCGAGGAAGCCGACGTCATCGAGGGCTGCCGAGCCATCGGTTTCACCACCTCAACGCCGGCAGTCAGCATGCTGGGAGTGGTCGATGACCTCCTGGTGGACCGCGCCTTCATCGAACAGCGCAAGGATTCCGCTGTTGAGCTGGCTGCGATCAAGGACCTGGGGGAGCTGGTGCCCCGCCACCTGGTGGCGAACGCCCTCGCGGCCGCCGCAATGGTTCGGGCAGCGGGCGTCGAGCCGGCAGCGATCCGCGCCGGGATCCGGAACTACCAGCCCACCGAGCACCGGATCCAGCTCGTCTCCTCGCGGGACGGAATCCTGTGGATCAACGACTCCAAAGCGACCAATCCGCATGCGGCAGCAGCGTCCCTTTCGGCCTTCCACTCGGTGATCTGGATCGCCGGGGGGCTCTCCAAAGGCGTCAACTACGACCAGCTGGTGCAGACGCACGCGCAGCGACTCAAGGCGGTGGTGCTGATCGGCACCGACAGCTCGGACCTGATCGGTTCATTGCGCCGACACGCTCCGGATGTTCCACTGATCGAAGTGGCCCCGGGAGAGACTGAAGATGTGACGTTGGCCGACGATTCCACCCTCGCGCCCCTGGGCGAGCGGGTGATGGAATCGGCGGTAAGGGAATCTGCGCGGTTAGCTGGCGACGGCGACACCGTGTTGATGGCCCCGGCGGCAGCATCCATGGATCAGTTTTCCTCCTATGCTCACCGGGGCAAGGCCTTTATCGAGGCCGTCCAAGTGATCGTGGAAGGGCAGGCGAAGACCGCAAAGGAGTTCTAATGGTCACCACGCCCACCCGGCCAGTCCGTCGGAAGCCGGTGATGCGTCAGCATTCCCGAACGCCCTCTGTACCCGCCTCACCCAACACCCCCACACCTTCCACCCCCTCCGCTGAGGGCAACGCCCCGGCGAAGAAGGGTCTCCGCGCCCGCTTCGGACAGTTCTGGACGTACCTCGAAGGCAGCGACAAGCAGGCCAGCGGCGCCAGCTACTACATGATCCTCGGGTCGGCCCTCGCACTGACGGCGATCGGTCTGATGATGGTGCTTTCAGCATCTTCGGTGGAAGCGATCGCCGAGGGCAGCAGCGAGTTCGACCTGTTCCTCAGGCAGGCCACGTGGGCCGCCGGTGGGCTGGTCCTGATGCTGCTCCTGTCACGGTTCGGTGCGCGCGCCTACCGCATGATGGCGTGGCCGGTGCTCGGCATCGCGGTAGTTCTTCTGGTCCTCGTACTTGCCATTGGCGTGAACATCAACGGCAACCAGAACTGGATTCAAATCGGCGGCTTCACCATGCAGCCCTCCGAACCGGCGAAACTTGCCCTCGCCATTTGGCTGGCCAGTGTTCTGGCCCGCAAGGGGCGGCTGATCCGCAACTGGAAACACGCGATGATCCCAGCCCTGCCCCTGGGTGGGCTCCCGATCGGGCTGGTCCTACTCGGTGGTGACCTGGGCACCGTGATCATCATGATGATGATTCTCGCGGCGGCGCTCTTCTTCGCCGGGGCGCCAATGAAAATGTTCACCATCGCAGGGATCGCTGGTATCGCCGGCGCAATCGTCATGGTGCTGGTGAGTGGCAACCGCAGCGACAGGATCACAGCCTGGCTGCGGCTCAGCTGCGATGACGGTCAGGACCTGTGTCTGCAGGCCGACAACGGGCTCTTCGCGCTGGCGTCCGGCGGCTGGTGGGGAGTCGGTATTGGGCAGAGCCGGCAAAAGTGGAACTGGATTCCCGAAGCCCACAACGACTTCATCTTCGCGATCATTGGTGAAGAGTTTGGGTTGGTGGGCACCCTGGTGGTGGTCATCCTGTTCGGGATCCTCGCCGTCGCAACCATCAGGGTTGCCCGACGCTACACCGACCCCTTCGTGCGAATCCTGCTCGGCTCCATTCTGGTGTGGCTGATCGGCCAGGCGTTCGTGAACATTGGGATGGTCACCGGCGTCCTGCCCGTCATCGGTGTTCCGCTACCCTTCATCTCCTACGGTGGGTCGGCGCTGACCTTCACCCTTGGGGCGGTCGGAGTCCTGCTGGCCTTCGCCCGCAAAATGCCCCCAGCACCAGATTCCGGCGCAGTAGCCGGGACCACTACAGATCCCCGTTCCACAGAAAGCGAACCAGCAGCCCGATGAGCACAAACCCCCTCTCGGTGGTCCTGGCCGGCGGCGGTACCGCCGGTCACATCAGTCCACTGCTGGCCATTGCCCATGCCCTGGCTGAACACGATCCTGACACCCGGCAGGTAGTTGTGGGGACTGCCGCGGGAATGGAGACACGACTGGTTCCGGCTGCGGGGTACCAGCTCGAGACGATTGACCGGGTCCCGATGCCTCGCCGCCCGTCGATCGACCTGGTGAAGCTCCCCACCCGGCTGATCCGCGCCGTCCGGCAGGCGCTGGGCGTACTCGACCGCGCGGAGGCCGACGTCGTCGTCGGCGTCGGCGGTTACGTCTCCACACCCCTGTACCTGGCTGCGTGGCGCCGGAAAATCCCGGTAGTGATCCATGAGGCGAACGCCCAGCCAGGGCTGGCCAACCGGCTCGGAGCGCGGATTGCCACCACTGTGGCGGTCGCCTTCAAGGGCACCGGCCTCCCCAAAGCTCAGGTGGTCGGCATGCCGATGCGACGCAGTATTTCCACCCTCCACCGTGCCACCTCCCGGGCTGCCGCCCGCGCTGCCCTTGGGCTGAACACCACCCAGCCCGCACTGATCGTGACCGGTGGGTCGTCAGGGGCTGTCAGCATCAACCGGGCCGTCGCCGCCGTGGTGCCCCTGCTCGCGGCCGAGGGAATCCAGTTGCTGCACATTACCGGAGGCGGCAAAGGTGTGACGGGCGCCGATGGGCGACCGCTCCAGGCCGAAGGCTACCGCCAGATTGAGTACGTCGACGATATGGAAACTGTCTACGCGGCCGCAGACCTGCTGCTGGCTCGTGCGGGGGCCGCCACCGTGTGCGAGGTGAGCGCCGTCGGGCTGCCCGCAGTGTTCGTCCCGCTGCCGCACGGCAACGGAGAGCAGCGCCGGAACGCGGCGGACCTGATCACCGCGGGGGGCGCGCTGCTGGTCGACGACGCTGCGCTGACGGCAGACTGGTTGACCGGACACGTGTTTCCGTTGCTGAAAAACCAGGCCGCCCTCGACGCGATGGCCGCAGCCAGCGCCCGGCTCGGAGTGCGTGACGCCGATACTCAGATGGCCCGACTCGTCGTCGCCGCCGGACGCGGGGCACAGTCATGACCGGAACCACCCTGACCCCCGCCGATCTCGGGCGGGTCCATTTCATTGGCCTTGGCGGCGCCGGCATGTCGGCAGTGGCCCGAGTGTTGCTGGGCCAGGGCGTTCAGGTGTCCGGATCCGACGCCGCGGACTCGCGGGGCCTGCAGGCCCTCGCTGCCCTCGGGGCGCGTACCGCCGTCGGCCAGCGGGCCGAGAATGTTGCAGGCGTCGACACGGTCGTGATCTCCACCGCCATCAGGGCGACCAACCCCGAACTGGTGGCCGCCCAACAACAGGGCCTGCGGATCCTGCACCGGTCCCAGGCCCTGGCCGCCGCGATGTCCGGCAGGGAAGTGGTGGCGGTCGCTGGTACCCATGGCAAAACCACCACCACCGCGATGATCACGGTGATGCTGCAGTCCGCCGGGTTCGACCCATCTTTCGCCATCGGCGGTGAGGTCGCAGCGCTTGGGGTCAACGCGGCCTGGGGTGATGGCGGCGTCTTTGTTGCAGAAGCCGATGAATCGGATGGCTCATTCCTCAACTACTCGCCGCAGATCGCTGTGGTGACCAATGTGGAGGCAGACCACCTGGACCACTACGGGACGGCCGCAGCGGTGTACGAGGTATTCGACCAGTTCGCCGCCCTGCTGCCCGCCGACGACGGCGTGTTGGTGACCTGCGTCGACGACGCCGGTGCGGCAGCCCTCGCCGGACGGGTCGGCGACACCCGCAGGATCAGGACCTACGGATACTCGCCGACGGCTGACGTGCGGATTGGTGCGACCCAGGCCGTGGGTAGTGCCTCCACAAGCATGCTGTCGTTCTCAGTGGACGGACTGGACAGCGAGCAGGAACTCCAGCTGAACGTGCCCGGTGAACACAACGTGCGGAACGCGGCAGCAGCATTCTCCGTCGCCCTCGAACTGGGCGTCGACCCCGCCGCAGCGGCAGCCGGCCTCGCCACCTTCTCGGGCGCCGCCCGCCGGTTCGAGGCGAAGGGGGCTGGCAGGGGAGTGAGGGTTTTCGACGACTACGCTCATCACCCCACCGAAGTGACGGCGGCCCTGACGGCGGCACGCGCCGTCGCTGCCGGCCACCACGTGCACGTCCTCTTCCAGCCGCACCTGTTCTCCCGCACCCGGGAATTCGCGGTGGAGTTCGCCCAGGCGCTCAACCTGGCGGACTCGGCCACCGTACTGGATATATATGCGGCCCGGGAGGACCCGATGCCCGGCGTGACCAGCCGACTGATCACCGACCAACTCACCGTGCCCGGCGGGTACGCCCCGGATCCCGCAGCAGCCGTCAGGGCAGTCGTTGACCGTGCGGCCCCTGGGGACATCATCCTGACCGTGGGGGCGGGTGACGTCACCCAGTACGGTGCCGACCTCGTCGGCCTGCTCACCCTGCCCGACAACAGCGCCCGCGACTCATGAGCCGTCGCAAGCCGAAACCCCCCGGTGCAGGGGCCGAGGCCGGCGCGGGTTCCGAGCTGGCTGCGGGGTCAGGGACGGGGTCCGGCGCGCCGGCGCCTGTCCGGGTGCCACGGGTCACCAGCAGTAAGGTCTCGATGCTCAAGATCCCCGGGGACCCGTGGCTACCGGAGGAACCTGACGATGATGACACCGCCAATTCGGTGGTTGCCTTCCCTGAGCCGCCCAGGAAGCGTCGACGTCGGAATCTCATCCTGGGCCTCACCGGTGTGGTGCTACTGATGGCGGGGTTGCTTGCCTATCTCATTTTTTCGCCCGCCCTGGCGCTACGGTCCGTCGAGGTGAGCGGCAATACGCTCGTGACCACCGAGGAGGCCACGGCCGCCCTCGACCCGTTGCTGGGAACACCCCTGCCACAGATCGCCGACGAGGATGTCGAGCAGCTCCTCGAAGGGTTCGCACCGATTGAAAGCGTCACGGTGGCCGCCGTACCGCCGTCGGGCCTGGCGATCACCATTGAGGAACGGATACCGGTGGCGATCCTGCAGAGCAGCGAGCGTTTTATCCTCATCGATGCGGAGGGGCGCCAACTTGCCTCGGTTGCCGACCGCAATGCCGTTCAGCTGCCCCTCATCGATGGCGGCACCGATGCGGTAAACAGCGAAGTGTTTTCCTCGATCGCCGAGGTGCTCGACGCCTTGCCGGAGAGTATCCTGAATCAGCTCAATCACGCATCGGCGGACTCCGTGGATTCGGTCGAACTGTCCCTCGCCAATGACCAGACCATCTTCTGGGGTAGCTCGGACGAGAACCAGGCCAAGGCGCTGGTGCTGGAGGCGCTGCTATCAGGCCCGCAGACCGATCCGCCGGCCGAGGTCTTTGACGTAAGCACGCCGTTGAGTCCGGTCACTCGCTAAAGAATTATCCGACACGCGGGCTCGGTCATTGCAGATGAGTGCACCTGCCCATAGCGTCTTGAATAGAAGTTACTTGACATAACATTGACTTTCAAGTTGAGAGTTAATGTTGTCAAGGTGAAGGCTGGGAACAGATCCAGCCGGATCAGGCCCCACACAGCGCATTCGAACAAGGGACACAGGACCGTGGCAGCACCGCAGAATTACTTGGCCGTCATCAAGGTAGTAGGCATCGGCGGCGGTGGCGTAAACGCCGTCAACCGAATGATCGAGGTGGGATTGCGTGGCGTTGAATTCATCGCCATCAACACCGACGCACAGGCCCTGCTGATGAGCGACGCCGACGTGAAGCTCGACGTCGGACGGGAACTGACCCGCGGCCTCGGCGCCGGCGCCGACCCAGAGGTGGGACGCCGCGCGGCCGAAGATCATGCAGAAGAAATCGAGGAAGTCCTGCGCGGCGCCGACATGGTGTTTGTTACCGCAGGCGAAGGCGGCGGTACGGGAACCGGTGGTGCACCGGTCGTGGCTCGTATCGCGAGGTCCCTGGGCGCCCTGACCATTGGCGTGGTCACCCGTCCCTTCACCTTTGAAGGTCGGCGCCGGTCGAATCAGGCCGAAACCGGGATCGATACGCTCCGCGACGAGGTTGACACCCTGATCGTCATCCCCAACGATCGTCTGCTCTCCATCAGCGACCGGAACGTGTCGATGCTCGATGCCTTCCGCTCAGCCGACCAGGTGCTGCTCTCAGGTGTTCAGGGCATCACCGACCTGATTACCACGCCTGGCCTGATCAACCTCGACTTCGCCGACGTGAAGTCAGTGATGCAGGGCGCCGGTTCGGCGCTGATGGGCATCGGCTCGGCACGCGGCGAAGATCGGGCCGTCAAGGCGGCCGAGCTGGCCATTGCCTCGCCGCTGCTTGAAGCATCGATCGACGGAGCTCACGGTGTTCTGCTCTCCATCCAGGGTGGCTCCGATCTGGGGCTCTTCGAAATCAACGAGGCGGCCCGCCTGGTCCAGGAAGTAGCGCACCCCGAAGCGAACATCATCTTCGGTGCCGTGATCGACGATGCCCTCGGCGACGAGGCTCGGGTCACCGTGATTGCAGCTGGCTTTGACCAGGTCGACGCGACGTCACAGCCCAGCGCACAGCTGTCCAAGCCGGTCTCAGCGCCGTCCGTCGGAGCGAGCGCCCCGGCGGCGGCCGCAGCGGTTCCCGCGTCGGCAGGCCTCGGCGCCTGGTCGCAGCGGTCGCAGCAGTCAGGCAACAACGTCCCAGCCGACTCAGGGTTCGACGTCGACCTGCCCGCCGTGGTGGAGCCTGACTTCTCCTCGAGCCGGTCAGACGAACTCGATGTGCCTGACTTCCTGAAGTAACCACCGACGCCGTGTTCTTCTGGCGCCAGGAAATCGGCCCCGGCCGTTGGGTAGCCTTCACGAATAGTCAGGCGGGCAATCTCGCACTTCATGTGGGGGATAAGCCCGCCTCGGTCCTTCGGCGTCGGCGGGAGCTCGAAGCCGCCATGGGTATCGACGAGGGTTCCCTCCGGTTCATGCACCAGACTCACTCGGCCACCGCCGAGATAGTCGAGGACGCAGCGGCGGGTGAGCTGATCAGCGCTGATGCGTTGGTCAGCGTCAGCGGGGCAACCCCGCTGGCGGTAATGGTCGCCGATTGTGTTCCGGTGGTTCTCTCCGCCGGGGGCGGTGCAGAGGGAGCCACGGCTGTTGTGCACGCCGGCCGCCAGGGTACCCTCGACGGCGTCATCGCCAACACGGTCGAGCTGCTGCGCAGCCGGAATGCCCGGAACCTGGTGGCCTGGATTGGCCCCGCTATTTGCGGCGACTGCTATGAGGTCCCCGAGGAGATGCGCCGCGAGGTAGCTGCCGTGGTTCCCGCCGCGACAGCCACCACCCGGTGGGCGACCCCCGGCCTTGATCTGCCTCAAGCCGTACGGGCGCAGCTTGAGACACTCGGTGTGGCTGTGCAACAGGTCAGCGAGGATTCCTCGACACTCTGCACCCTTGAGAACGGGGCACTGTATTCGCACCGTCGCAGTCCCGCAGCTGGCCGGATCGCCGGGCTGGTGTGGACCCAGTGACCGACCCCCAGCGCGCCGACGAGCTCAGCGAACGGCTCTCGGCGGTGCACCAACGAATCGATCAAGCGGTGCTGGCATCGGGGCGTACCGATAAACCGCGGCTCATCGTTGTCACCAAATATTTCCCGGCGGGCGACCTGCGGATCCTGGCCGCCCTGGGCGTGACCGAGATGGGAGAAAGCCGGGACCAGGAGGCCGCAGCCAAGGCCCAGGAGCTCGCGGACCTGGGAGTGCGCTGGCATTTCATCGGCCAGCTGCAAAGTAACAAGGCGCGGTCGGTGGTGCGCTACGCACACGCAGTCCATTCGGTGGACCGGGCACCGCTCGTCGCCGCGCTCGGCAAAGCGTTGGCTAACCGGCGAACCGAACCGGGCCAGGACACTGACAGCACCAGCGCCGCCAAGACCCTCGCCTGCTTTATCCAGGTCGATCTGTCGACCGGGGACAGCCGCGCTGCGACGATCAGTGGGCATCAACGAGGGGGCGCCGCCCCAACCGACGTCGTCGCCCTGGGGCGGCTCGTCCAAGCGACCGACGGTCTCTCGCTGGCTGGTGTGATGGCTGTTGCGCCGCTGGGCAGAGACCCCGTTGCTGCGTTCGGAGAGCTGGCCGAGATCTCAGCCACGCTCCGTGGCGAATTCCCCGCAGCCACCGGCATCTCGGCTGGTATGAGCGGGGATCTCGAAGCCGCGGTCGCAGCCGGCGCGACACACCTCAGAATAGGTTCGCAGGTCCTCGGTGAACGCCCACCCTTGAGGTAGCGTCTGGACTATACCCAATGACACGACAGGAGCTACCATGGCTGGCGCACTGCGCAAGACAATGATCTATCTTGGGCTCGCCGACGGTGATGAGCACTACGAGTCCGAGCAGAAGAACTTACAAAGCAGGAACGAGGATCACCTAGTGGACTACGACCGTGACGACCGGCATGCTGACGCCCCGCAGGCGGCCAGGCTCGCTCCGGTGGACGAGTACCGTGCCCCGGTGACCCCGATCAAGCGCGCACAGTCCTCACGCGAGGATTCGGCAGCTCTCCGTCAGATCACCACCGTGCACCCACGGTCCTACAACGATGCGAAACTGATCGGTGAAAGCTTCCGCGACGGCATCCCAGTGATCATGAATGTCACCGACATGGGTGAATCGGATGCAAAACGCCTGGTGGACTTCTCGGCTGGTCTGGTCTTTGGTCTGCACGGCAGCATCGAACGGGTTACCAACAAGGTCTTCCTCCTGTCGCCCTCCTACATCGAGGTACTCGGAGAAGACCAGAAGGCCAGCGAGGCGCAGGCTAGTTTCTTCAATCAAAGCTAGCGTGGTTAACTGGTTCACGAGTTCCTCTCAAAGTATCGCTTTTAGGACTGTGACTGCCGCGTGAGTTTGGTTTTTGTTCTGATCTATCTGGTACTGATGGTCGTACAGATAGCCCTGATTATTCGGATCGTCTACGATGCCGTGCAGATGTTTGCGCGTGGCTGGCGCCCCAAGAGACTGGCCCTGGTGTTGGCTTCGGGCGTCTACACTGTGACCGACCCGCCGATCAAGGCGCTTCGCCGACTGATCCCGCCGTTGCGGCTGGGTGGAGTGTCACTGGATCTGGCATTCTTGGTGGTGTTCCTGGGAGTAACCATTCTCATGTTCGTCGCCGCCGGCTTGGCCACGTCGGTCTAGCCGGTTAGTTTTCGAGTCTCAAAAGATATACGCTGAATCACATAATTGGTGTGAATTCTCGAGTTTTATGTCCGCAATTCGGTACCGTAGTCAGGTCTGCTTCATAGGCAGGCATGTCTTATAACCACTATGAGGTGACCAGATGGCCCTGACGCCAGAAGATGTTGTCAACAAAAGGTTTCAGCCCACTAAGTTTCGTGAAGGCTACGACCAGGACGAGGTAGACGATTTCCTCGATGAGATCGTTGTCGAACTCCGTCGCCTGAACCAGGAGAATGACGAACTGCGGCGCAAGCTCGCGGACGCCTCCTCCTCAACGTCCCAGAACGCTGTGGTTCCCGCCCCCGTGTCGGCGAGCTCGCATACCGAAGAGGTCAAGGACGAGCCCAAGGCGAAGGACGAGCCCAAGGCGAAGGAACAGCCAAAGGTTGAAGAGCCCAAGGGTGAAGAGAAGAAGTCCGAAGAGCGTCCGGCTGCTGCTGCAGCACCCGCCGCGGCAGCACCAGCCGCTTCGGGCACCAGTTCAGCTGAATCGGCTGCCGGTGTGCTGGCGATGGCTCAGAAGCTTCACGACGAATACGTCAACGCCGGTGTCGAACAGCGCGACAAGATCATCGCCGAGGCGCAGATCGAAGCCAGCAGCATGGTCAACGAGGCCGAGGAGAAGACCCGTAAGACCCTGGGCGCCCTCGAGCAGCAGAAGTCTGTGCTCGAAGGCAAGGTTGAGCAGCTCCGCAGCTTCGAACGCGACTACCGTTCACGTCTGAAGGCCTACATTGAAGGCCAGCTGCGCGATCTGGATTCCCGCGGATCGGTAGCTTCCGAAGCCACCGGCTCCTAGGCGCTTCACCTGTATTACCGCTGCACCAGATGACCGGTGCAGTCCAGCTAAAGGCAACTCAAGAGGCCGGCCCCCGGGAATTCCCGGCGGTCGGCCTCTGCCGTAGGCTGGATGTCAACCTTTATGCGGCAGTCCACCCCACCCCGGCGCAGTCAGCGGCAGCGCCAAACCTGAAAGCGCTATGACAGACCAGACACCAGAGCACGGCAACCCAACCGGGTCCGATGAAACCTCCCCCGCCGCCCGTGAGACCCCTACGGCGGCCAGCCATCGCGGGCGTACGGGTGCGCGCTACGCGCTGCTCTTCGTCGCGTGCTTCGCCGTCATCTACGTAGCTGACCAGTTGACCAAAATCTGGGTCGTCTCCACCATGACCGAGGGACAGATCACCCCGGTCCTTCCGCCTCTGCTGAACTGGCACTTCATCCGCAATCCCGGTGCCGCTTTTTCGATTGGCACCGACTACACCTGGGTTTTCACCATCATCATGGCCGTCGTATCAATTGCGATCATCTCCCAGATCCGAAAGGTGGCGTCCTGGTGGTGGGCAACAGCCCTGGGGCTGGTCCTCGGAGGCGCGCTCGGCAACCTGACCGACCGTCTGCTGCGCGAACCATCGTTTGGGCAGGGCCATGTGGTCGACTTCATCGCCCTGCCCAACTTCGCCATCTTCAACATCGCCGATTCAGCCGTGGTCACGGGCGTCAGCCTGATCTGTCTGCTCACCTTGCGCGGGATCGGCATGGACGGCAAGCGCAGCAACGACGAACCTGTGGTTGACGGCTCGGCGGACGCCAAGTGAACGCCGTCGAACGGGACGAACGCGTTCCCACCGAGCTAGGAGGCGCCCGCGCGGACGCCGTGCTCGCCGCCGTCGCCGGGGTGTCCCGCTCCGCTGCCGCCGCCTGGTGTGTGGCAGGGTTCGTGACGAGCGACGGCAAACCCGTTGGTAAATCCGACCGGCCCGCTGCCGGTGCCGTCCTAAGAATCAGGGTTCCGGCAAGCGTCGACCCGCTGGCCGTGGTCGTCGAAACTGTTGACGGGATGGGGATTCTCTACGACGATGACGATCTGGTGGTCATCGACAAGCCGGTCGGGGTCGCCGCGCACCCGTCGCCGGGGTGGGTGGGCCCGACGGTCGTCGGCGCCCTCGCCGCCGCCGGGTACCGGATCTCGACGTCGGGTGCCACCGAACGCGCCGGCATTGTCCACCGCCTGGATGTGGGAACCTCCGGAGCGATGGTGGTCGCCAAAACCGAGCACGCCTACACGGTCCTGAAGCGGGCGTTCAAGGAACGCACCGTGGAGAAGGTCTATCATGCGCTGGTCCAGGGTCTCCCGGACCCCCTGGTTGGTACCATTGACGCCCCGATTGGTAGACACCCGGCCCACGACTGGCGGTTCGCTGTGCTGGAAGACGGAAGGCCCTCCAGGACTCATTACAAGGTGCTCGAAGCGTTTGGGAAGGCTAGCCTTCTCGAGGTCAACCTCGAGACCGGCCGGACCCACCAGATCAGGGTCCATTTTTCGGCGCTTCGGCACCCCTGCGTGGGGGATCTCACATACGGCGCTGACCCTCGGCTTGCCGCCAACCTGGGGCTCACCCGCCAATGGCTCCACGCCCAGAAACTTACCTTCGAACATCCGGTCTCAGGCGACACCGTCAGCGCGACCAGCCCCTACCCCAATGATCTGCAGTATGCCCTCGACGCCCTGGCGGCCGGGAACGTCTAGGCCGTGACGCCTCGTTCGCGGACCGGCATGTCAGCCGGGGGCGCCGGCCGACTGACCTAGAATGGGATGGTGGTTTCATCAGCATCTCCCCAAGCTTCCCCGGCCAAGCCAACCCGCGAAGACTCCTTCGTTCATCTGCATAATCACACCGAGTACTCAATGCTCGACGGCGCCGCCCGGCTGACTGACCTGTTCAGCCACACCGAGGAACTGGGCATGAATGCGCTGGCCACCACCGACCACGGGTTTGTGTTTGGGGCGTTCGACTTTTGGGACAAGGCGCGGGCCGCCGGGGTGAAACCCATTATCGGCGTCGAGGCGTATCTGACGCCGGGCACCGCCCGGGCTGACAAGACCCGCGTGAAGTGGGGTGGTGGTGGCCGCGATGACGTCTCGGGTGCCGGCGCCTACACGCACATGACCATGTGGGCTGAAACCACCGAGGGGATGCACAACCTGTTCCGGATGTCTTCCCTGGCATCGCTGGAAGGCTACCTCTACAAGCCCCGGATGGACCGCGACCTGCTCCAGACCTACGGCAAGGGCCTCATCGCCACCACCGGTTGTCCCTCCGGGGAGGTGCAGACAAAACTCCGCCTCGGTCTCTACCGCGAGGCAGTCAAGGCGGCCTCTGATTTCCGCGACATTTTCGGCGTCGACAACTTCTTCTGCGAGTTGATGGACCATGGGCTCGATATTGAACGCGCTGTCCAGTCGGACCTGATCAAACTTGCCAAGGAGTTGGGGTTGCCGTTGGTGGCCACCAACGACCTGCATTACACCCACGCCGAGGACGCGAAAGCCCACGCGGCGCTCCTGTGCGTGCAGTCCGGTTCCACCATGGCCGACCCGAAACGGTTCAAGTTCGACGCCGACGAGTTTTACCTGAAGTCGCCCGCCGAAATGCGCTCCATTTTCCGGGATCACCCGGATGCTTGCGACAACACCCTGCTCATCGCCGAGCGGTGCGACGTCGAGTTCAATACCAAAGCAAACTACATGCCTGGCTTCCCCGTCCCCGAGGGTGAAAGCGAGCAGTCCTGGTTCGTGAAGGAGGTCGAGACGGGGTTGCAGTACCGGTACCCCACGGGCATCCCCGACGCGGTCCGCAAGCAGGCCGAGTATGAGACCGGCGTCATCACCCAGATGGGGTTCCCCAGCTACTTCCTGGTGGTCGCCGACTTCATCAACTGGGCCAAGGACAACGGCATCCGGGTGGGCCCCGGCCGAGGCTCCGGTGCCGGGTCAATGGTCGCCTACGCTATGCGCATCACAGACCTCGATCCGCTGCAGCACGGCCTGATCTTCGAACGGTTCCTCAACCCGGAGCGCGTCTCCATGCCCGACTTCGACGTCGACTTCGATGATCGGCGCCGTTCCGAGGTGATCCGGTACGTCACCGAGAAGTACGGCGACGAGCGAGTCGCCATGATCGTCACTTACGGCACCATCAAGGCCAAGCAGGCCATGAAGGATTCCTCCCGGGTGATGGGGTACCCGTTCTCGATGGGGGAGCGGCTCACCAAGGCAATGCCGCCAGACGTCATGGGAAAGGGCCTGGCCCTGACCGATGTGCATGACAAGAACTCCAAGCGGTACTCCGAGGCCGAGGAACTGCGTGAACTGCTGAAGTCCGACGCCGACTCCGCGAAAGTTTTCGAGACAGCGCTTGGCCTCGAAGGCCTGAAGCGCCAGTGGGGCGTCCATGCGGCGGGCGTCATCATGTCCTCGGACCCGTTGATCGACATCATCCCGTTGATGCGTCGTGACCAGGATGGTCAGATTATCACCCAGTTTGATTACCCGACCTGCGAAAACCTCGGGCTGATCAAAATGGACTTCCTCGGGCTGAGGAACCTGACGATCATCACCGACGCGGTGGAGAACATCAAGCTCAACAAGGACATCGACCTGGTGCTCGAGGAGCTGGACCTCGAGGACCAGGGCTCCTACGAGCTGCTGGCCCGCGGCGACACCCTGGGTGTGTTCCAGCTCGACGGTGGCCCGATGCGTGCCCTCCTGAAATTGATGCGCCCCGACAACTTCGAAGATATCTCGGCTGTCATCGCGCTGTACCGACCAGGACCGATGGGTGCGAACTCGCACACCAATTACGCCCTGCGCAAGACCGGCGCCCAGGAAGTCACCCCCATCCACGCCGAACTGGAAGAACCACTCGCCGAAATCCTGGGAACCACCTACGGCCTGATCGTGTATCAGGAGCAGGTGATGGCGATTGCCCAGAAGGTCGCTGGCTATTCGCTGGGCCGCGCGGACATCCTGCGCCGGGCGATGGGCAAGAAGAAAAAATCCGAACTGGATAAGCAGTACGAGGGCTTCGCCAACGGCATGAAGGACAACGGATACTCCGAAGCGGCGATCAAAACGCTGTGGGACATCCTGCTGCCCTTCTCCGACTACGCGTTCAACAAAGCGCACTCTGCGGCCTATGGGCTGGTGTCTTACTGGACGGCCTACCTCAAGGCCCACCACCCGGCCGAGTATATGGCCGCCCTGCTCACGAGCGTCGGCGATGACAAGGACAAGCTCGCGATCTACCTCAACGAGTGCCGCCGCATGGGTATCACGGTGCTCCCGCCGGACGTCAACGAATCCAGCGTCAACTTCACCCCGGTCGGCACTGACATCCGCTTCGGGATGGGGGCCATCCGTAACGTCGGCGCCAACGTGGTGGGCGCGATGGTGGGAGCCCGCACCGAGAAGGGCGCTTTCACCTCCTTCAGCGACTTCCTGCAGAAGGTGCCGGCTGTGGTCTGCAACAAGCGGACTATCGAATCGCTGATCAAGGCCGGGTCGTTCGATTCGCTCAAGCATCCGCGGCGCGCCCTGGCCATGATCCACGAGGAAGCCGTCGATTCGGTGATCGTCCTCAAACGCAACGAGGCCGCCAACCAGTTTGACCTTTTCAGTGCCTTCGACGAACCCGGATCGGTGGGTGGGCTCTCCGTTGAGGTGCCGGATCTGCCGGAGTGGGAGAAGAAGGACAAGCTTTCCTTCGAACGGGACATGCTGGGACTTTACGTTTCCGATCACCCGCTGCAGGGACTCGACGGGATCCTGAGCCAGCACGCCGACTCCTCGATCACCTCGATCATCAGCGACGAAGGCCCGGCCGACGGCGCGATGGTCACCATCGCCGGCATGATCACCTCGTTGCAGCGGCGGATCGCCAAGAACAGCGGCAACGCCTACGCCCGCGCCGAAATCGAAGACCTCGCCGGGTCGATGGAAGTGATGTTCTTCGGCCAGGTTTACGGCCCAATCGCGGGGGTCCTCGCCGAGGACCTCATCGTCGTCGTCCGCGGACGTTTGCAGCGGCGCGACGACGGTGCGGTCACCCTGAACGCGCAGGAGCTCAGCGTTCCGGACCTTAGTGAAGGCCATTCCGGGCCGGTGGTGATCTCCATGGCGCACCACAAGGCGACCGAGACGGCAGTCGTGGCGCTGCGGGACGTCCTCAGGACCCACCCTGGTACCAGCGAGGTCCAGATCCGGTTGAACAGCAACCGGAAGGTCGAAGTAATGAGGCTCGGCGTTGAACTGAGAGTCAACCCGACGTCATCGCTCTTCGGCGACCTGAAAGTGTTACTGGGGCCGGCCTGCCTGGACGTGTAGGGGTCTGACGCGCTAGATCTCGTAATCCAGCGCTGTGGGTTGCCCGTAAACGCCGCCGTGATAGAGCAGGGGAACGCCCGGCGGGCCGACCTCGCCGGCCTCCACCTCGGCGACCACGACCGCGTTGTTTTCGAAGGACAGCCTCATGCTGATGCGGCCGATCAGGTGTGCTGCCACACCCTCCAACAGCGGCACACCGTGCGGTCCGGGCTTCCAGTGATCTCCGCTGAAACGGTCGCGGCTCCGGGCGAACCGGTCGGCCAGCTCGCGGTTACCCAGCCCGAGCATGTGGACGCCGATGTAGTTGGTGTTCGCGACGGCGGGCCAGGACGAGGAGGTGCGGGCCATGTTGAAGCTAAACCTGGGCGGGTCCGCGGAAAGCGACGAAACGGATGTTGCGGTGAATCCGAACGGCTGGCCCTCATAGACAGCAGTGATGATCGCTACCCCGGCCGGATGGCGGCGGAACGCGTCCCGGAAAGCTGCTGTTGAGTCATGGACTGTTGGGTCGGCTGGGCGTAGATCATTCACGCACCCCACCCTAAGGGAGGCCTTGGTGCCGCATAACTTTGTTAATGTATAAGTCATGCGATCCTCCAGTCCCGACGCCGAGCAGGCCGGAAGCTATCCGCCGCCGGTGTACTCGGTTGCCACCGAAGACACCGCCGTCCCACCCACCTCGCTTCTTTGGTGGGCATCCACGATGGTCGGTCTGGGGTTGCTAATGGGTATGGCGTGGTGGTTCGCCGCGCCGGGTGGGGGTCTGTACGGCGACCCAGCCCCCGAGGAAGCGGCCCTGGTGACCGATCTGACGCTCGGTGGTCTTCAGCTGGTGGTTGGCATCGTGGTGGGCTGGCTTCTCGTTCAACGGATGGATCTCCCCGGGGCATGGCAGCGGATTGGGTCGGCGGTGGGCGGATCGATCCTCGGATCGGTGCTAGCGGTGCTTATCGGACAGTGGCTGGGCATGATGTTCGGCGCAGATCCAGACTTTGTCTTGCTATCCCCGGGCGTAGCGGCGATTTGGCCCGGGGCCGCGGCTCTGGTGGTCTTCGTCTCGACGCTGATCGAACTAGCGTGGGGTAAACGCCGCGTCTAAAGCGCGCCGTGTGAGTCGTTCCTCCTCATTGGTGCCCAGGCCCAATTCCTTCTTCAGCGGGGCCCGTGCCGCGGCCGGTCCTCGCATGTGATGGGACTGTACTGGCTGCGTCCCTTCGACCGTAAGCAAGCTTTGTATCGCATTTCTACCCCAGTTATCGGACCGTAACCCTTCTTATCCCCGGCCCCGCCGAAGTGTGATCTTGCAAAGAGTAAGGAGCCGGGCTGTGACGCCCTTCGATTCCGCACGCTTCGACTCCGCACGGACGTCTAGCGGACAGCGTTCCTTGACCGATGTGAGCTCTACAGACAGAGTGGATGGAAACCTCTCAACTCGAGAACAGGAGCCATGATGGACAGCCGAAGTAGGCAAACGCTGCGCAGAGCGGCTGTGGTAGCTATCCTCCCCGTCACATTGTTCGTGCTAAACGGGTGCGCAGGTCCCGACGATGACCTGCCGAGCCTCGTCAATGAGGAGACGGCGGAAACCGATGAAGTACTAGAGGAAGTGTCCGAGCCAGCTCAGCCCTACGCCGATTACACGGGGGTTTACGACACCGCGTTTTTCGACGACCTGGAGTTCTATGTTGGCGAGGAAGTTACCATTGCCGCCATCGTCGGAGAGGTGATTTCCCCCAACATGTTTACCCTTGTAAGCAACACGGTTCCACCTGCATCGATGTCGTCGACATCGATGCAGTCATTATCAAGCCGTTGCTGGTAATACACCAGGAGGACCTTCCTGAACTTGCCCCAGGAATGCCGGTAGGGGTGATTGGTGAGGTGCACGAAGAATTCTATCCAGCGACCGTGGAACAAGAACTACAAGTAGACCTCGACGATGATGCATTCGAGGACTGGGAAGAGCAGGCATACCTGGAAGCTGCCAGCGCCGCATCCCTTGCTACCGACTAAAATCTCTTCGACAAAGTAGTACAGCCTCGATCTGGGAGAGAACCCCCGACTCTTTATGCCACCTATCGAATAGGTGCCGACCAGATTCGTCACGGGTGTTATTCTTCGTCACTATCCTCGGCTGGGGACTCAACGGGATCCTTTGGGTTATGCCCTCCCCGCCACACGCAAGCCCAACTGAACAGTCGTAAAGAAACTAGGTGCAGGCATGAGGCGAAAGGATGACCGCATGGAAGCCGAATCATCATCGAAGAATGAGCAGAAACTGTCGTTGACCGGTTCCGTGGCCCTGGGGACCGGGGTCATGATTGGGGCGGGTATCTTCGCGCTCGTTGGCCAGGTGGCCGAACTGGCCGGCGGCTGGGTACCGTGGGCGTTCTTCGCCGGCGCCGTGGTCGTGGGGTTCAGCTCCTACTCCTACATCCGCTACTCCGCAAAGAATCCATCTTCCGGCGGCATCGCCATGCTGCTCAAGGCCGCCTACGGCCCCGGGGTGGTTGCCGGCTCGTTCTCGTTATTCATGTACGTGTCGATGATCCTGGCCGAAAGCCTTCTTGGGCGCACCTTTGGAACCTATCTGCTGCGTCCCTTCGGACTGCAGGACTCTACCCTCTGGGTACCGGTCCTGGCTGTAATAGCCATTACGGGTGCAGCGTTGGTGAATCTGGTGGGCAATACGTTGGTGGAACGCTCCGCTACGGTCACCGCAGCGATCAAGATTGTTGGCATCGCGGTCCTAGCCGTTGCCGGGATCCTCACCGCCGGTCTCTCCTCCCTGGGGGACCTGTTCACCACCACGGACCGCACACCACCGGATGCAGGGCTCCTGGGATTTCTGGGCGCGGTCGCACTGTGCATTCTGGCGTATAAGGGATTCACCACGATCACCAACCAGGGCGGGGACCTGCGTGATCCCAAACGCAATATTGGACGGTCCATCATGATCGCCATCAGCCTGTGCACCGTGCTCTATCTGATGATTACCGTCGCGGTCACCGGGAGCCTCACCGTCCCTCAGATCGTGGAGGCCCGCGACTATGCTCTCGCGGAAGCAGCGGAGCCGGCGTTCGGGTCATGGGGGGTGGGCCTGACCGTGGCGATCGCGGTGGTCGCTACCCTTTCGGGACTAGTCGCCAGCCTGTTCTCAGTTTCGAAACTCTACGACATGCTCCGTGACATGGGCCAGGCCCCCGGCCTGCCCGGCAAAGAGGGACACCAGTCGCTATACATCACCGCCGGACTAGCCATCCTCATGGCCGCCTTCTTCGACCTCTCCCAGATCGCCTCCCTCGGCGCGATCCTCTACCTGGTCATGGACATCGCCATCCACTGGGGCATCATCCGGCACCTGAAGGACGACGTCGAAGCCAAAACCTGGATCCCCTGGGTGGCGATCGTCCTCGACGTCGCCGTCCTGATACCCTTCATCCTTCTCAAAGCGCAATCAGACCCATTCACCCTGATAATCACCGCCGTCGTCGCCCTGATCATCGTTGTGACCCAATGGCTCGTGGTACGCCGACGGAACGACGACGCCGCGCCCACGGAAGGAACGTCCACCCGGCACGAGTCCGACTGACACGCGTCACCAGCGGTCGTTGCAACTAACTTCAGAACGGCTCAGAGTGTCCTCACGATGAACCTCAGCTCGGTTCTCCGACATAAAAGGCAGGTGCAGCAGAGTGGAATTCAAGGAAGTGATGGAAGGGATTGGTAAAGCGGTCGACGCGGCCGGTGTCGCCGCGATAGTGATCGGTATCATCGCTGCGAGCCTGATTGCCGCTGGCGCCCTGCTGCGACGGCGAAAAAACGAAGGCCACAAGACCTACGAGACTTACCGCCGAAGACTGGGAAGATCCATTCTTCTCGGCCTTGAGCTGCTGGTAGCAGCGGACATCATTCGGACCGTTGCAGTAACCCCCACTTTTGAATCAGTCGGCGTGCTGGGTCTGATCGTCCTGATCCGAACATTCCTCAGCTTCTCGCTTGAACTCGAGATTACCGGCAGGTGGCCTTGGCAAAAGTCACCAGCAAAGGAACCAACTGCATAAATGAAGCCCGGGTTCGATGCCGCTATTTTCTGTAAAAAGGATCGCGACGATGCCCATGCAGTGTCCTCCCGACCTCCGTCAGCGTGCAGGGCGCAGGACAGTGGATCGGTTGTCCGAATATTCCTCATCGCCAACAAGCAGGCGGCTTGATTCACGGGACGGTTCGGTTAGCTGTGCCCTTGTGGGGCGTTCTCGGGCTTGGCTGGGCTAGGTCAAGCTCCTGGTTGGTGCCGCGATCATGGTGGGGCAGAAGACTATGCCTGTGTCATAGCTGGCGGATCGCGGCGTTTCGGCCGGCTGTCCTGCTGCTTGCCGTTAACGGCCGGAGTTTCTCACGTGGCGGTGCTGGGCGGTCTGTTCAAACGCAGGACTTCGATGTCGCTCGTGAACAAGATCATTGCGTAGTTGTCGGAATAGTTTTTTTCGAGAAACCCGGCGATCGCCCCGGCCGTCGCTTCATCGCATGCCACCTCGATGCGGATGTTGCTGCTCGGTTCCCAGCCGGCGTTACGCACGCCGTGGTGGCCTTTCCCTCGCGCATCGGTGATGGTGTAGCCGCGAGCATTCAGTCGGTCGAGCTCGCGCGCGAGTGTGGTTTCAAGCACCGATTCGGTGATGATTGTTAGCAGCTTAGTTGTTCGGTTTTGCATCAGTCTCATCCTCCAGCGAGAGCAGTATGTGCCCACGCGGCCATCGTGTAGTAGATCGGAATTCCGATCAGTACGTTGAACGGGAACGTTATCCCCAGCGAGGCGGCCAGCGAAAGGGTTGGGTTGGCTTCGGGAACTGAAATGCGCATGGCTGCTGGCGCCGCGATGTACGACGCACTTGCCGCTAGCGTGGCAAGAACCATGGTTCCACCGATGGAGAGGCCCAAAGCCCAGCCGAGCCCGGTCCCGACCAGGCCGGAAAAGAGTGGCATGACTATTCCAAAGGCGACGAGAAAAATTCCGTGCTTGCGTAGGCTGCCGATCTGCGTCGCCGTGATGAGCCCCATCTCAAGCAGGAAAAGGGCCAAGAATCCCTTGAAAAGGTCAAAAAAGAACGGCTCAATCGAAGAGAGCCCATCCGGGCCCGCCAGCCATCCGATGAGAAGCCCACCCAGGAGCAACACCACGCTTTTCCCAAGGAAAACCTCATGGCCAATTGATTTCCACCTGGTTTCGCGGGAGAGGCCTCGGGCCAGAATGATTCCCATAATGATGGCTGGCACTTCCATCAACACCAGGAGCAACGGCATGTGCTCTTCGAATGCAATCTCGCGGCTACCCAGGTAAGCGACGGCCACCGCATAAGTGCCCACACTCACTGAGCCATAGTGGGCTGCGATGGAAGCGGAATCTGCTCGGTTGAAGCGACCCAGATAGCGGAGTGTGGGGAAGGCAACCAGCGAGAGAAGGAACCCCAGCGCAACAACGGCGAGCATCTGCGGCAGCAGAGTGACGAAGGGCTGTCTGGCGAGCTCTATACCGCCTTTGAGGCCGATGGATAGCAGCAACACAATGCTGATGAAATCGTAAACTGCTGCCGGTAGGCGCAACTCCGAACGCAGGAGTCCCGCCACTGCGCCGAGCAGGAAGAAAAGGATGATGGGATCGATCACGTGGGCCTTTCTTACTGCTGCACAAACGTCGGCATTGGTGAAAATTCGCTGTCTGTGCGCTGGCGTGTGGGATGAACACCGAAGACACCATGACGGCTCCTCATCGTCTCCGGAATTCTATTCCTGAACTATACTTCATGTATTAAGTCACGGAAGACCCAGCCAAGAAGGGCACCTATCCTTCCTGTCTGGGGTCGTCCACGGAGAGGTTGCAAATGCCCGCTATCCATGTCGGCACACCAATGCCGCTCCCCATGTATCCGGGTGAACGGATAGCTCTACTTACCCAGCATGGCAAGGAGCGGGTCATCGGCCCGGTGCTAGACGATGCGCTTGGTTGCCGGGTTGAACATGTTGCAGGCTACGATACTGATCTGCTCGGTACTTTCACCCGTGACATTCCGCGCGCCGGCACACAGCTGGAGGCTGCACGCAGGAAGGCGCAGATGGGCATGAAATTGTCGGGACTGCCAATTGGTATCGCCAGCGAGGGCTCATTTGCAACAGATCCCTACCTTGGAATGTTTCCCTGGAATATTGAACTCATCCTATGGATCGACACAGGCCGTGAGCTGGAGATTGTCGCCATGGCCCAAGGTAAGACGAATTTCTCTCATCTGCTGACCGCGGACTGGGCGGAGGCCCGCGGGTTTGCCTGTAGATCCAAGTTTCCTGACCATCACTTAGTTGTTCGACCGGACGGCGAGCAGGACCCCGCCTTCCGTAAGGGACTATCCAACTGGACCGAGCTGGAGCTGGCCTTTTCGGCCGCTCAGGCCCAATCGGGGGAAGGGCAGGTCTTTCTGGAGACAGATATGCGTGCTTGCGCCAATCCCACTCGTATGGAAACTATCCGCCTCGCTGCGGAAGATCTTTCGCAGCGGATTCGCTCCAGATGCCCGGAGTGCGCCAGCCCAGGATTCTGGAAAGTGGAGCGAATTTCAGGGCTGAAGTGCTCCAGCTGCGGTGAACCCACAAGCGAAACCCGCGCCGTCATCTATGGGTGCATCAACTGTGAGTACCGCTGCACTCGCGAGCTGACTGACCCACCCCGAGCCGACCCGCGCTTCTGCGAGTACTGCAACCCTTGACCTGAATCAACCTCGAAGCAATGTCCTGGCCCTTTTGAACCCTTCCGGCAGCTAGCCGTAGGTAGCCCCGTACACTTTTACCCATGGATGCTCTTGACGTCGGACGGATCGTGGTCGGCCTGATGTTGCTTGTTCTGGGGGGAGAATTTCTGGTTCGGGGAGCGTCATCGCTGGCCCGACGTGCGGGAATTTCTGCGCTGGTGGTCGGGCTCACTGTCGTATCGGCGGCAACCTCAGCACCGGAGTTGGCCGTGACCATCGGTGCCGTGATCCGCGATGAACCGGGCCTCGCAGTGGGGAACGTGGTCGGCAGTAACATCGTCAACGTCCTGCTCATTCTGGGAATATCCGCCTTAATTCTGCCCATTGCCGTGAAGCAACGATTGGTGCGCTTCGATCTGCCCCTAATGGTTGGCCTATCTGCCGGTCTGCTGCTCTTATCACTGGATGGGAGTATCAGCGCCCTGGATGGGCTGCTCCTGTTCAGTGTCGTTGTGGTGCACACTGTGATGACCATTCTCGTCAGTCGACGGGAGGTCAAAAGCCTTCACACCACACCGAACTTGCATAACACCCCAACCACCGCTGACTCGACCAAAGAACAAGCGGAGGAGAAGGAAACGGTGGTGCGCGCCGACTCCTTCGTAAGATCGCTCCTGCTCGTACTGCTGGGGGTAGCCCTACTGGTCGCTGGTGCTTCGTTGCTGGTTGACGGTGCAGTGAGCATCGCCTCCTCGTTGGGCGTGAGCAGTCTCGTGGTCGGGTTGACCGTAGTGGCAGTCGGAACGTCACTGCCAGAACTGGCAACATCGATCATCGCGGTGTGGCGAGGTGAACGGGACCTGGCCGTCGGTAACGTGGTGGGCAGCAACATATTCAACATCGGGGTGGTCCTCGGTCTTCCGGCACTGATCTCTCTTGAAGGCATTACCGTGGCCACTGCCGCGGTCGCGTTCGATATGCCGGTAATGCTGGCGGCTTCAGTAGCCTTGCTGCCCATCGCATTCACCGGATTTGCCGTAGCACGCTGGGAAGGCATTCTGTTCGTGGGGCTATACCTCGCCTACACCGGTTACGTTGTGCTGGCCGCTACAGCACACGACGCGCTCGGCGGATTCACCGCTGCCATGGCCTGGTTCGTACTTCCGTTGATCGCGGTAACCCTCATCTCCTTTACCTCGTTCGAAGTTGGGCTCCACAAGGGGCGAAAGCTAAACCAAGCCGGAAACCCCAACTCCGTGCCCTAATTACCGCGCGGATCCATTGCCCACCCGAGGACAGGGAAACACTGCGAAGTATGGCTCTGACCGGGAACTATGTGGGCCCGCCGCAGGGTCATTGGCGCGCTAACAGGTGATGACCATGGTCACCGCTCACTTGGGGGTCCCGGACGTCGGTCGAAGGTCAGATGGATGACACCGCTGGGGGAGGGCGCTGCCTCAATGTGGAAGCGTTCCTCGAGCCCTTCGAGGGAGTCCCACAGCCGTTCCCCCCGGCCAAGGAAGATCGGGACAAGAACCAGGTGCATTTGGTCGACCAGATCGGCTTCAAGGAACTGCCGGACGGTGGCGGCGCCACCGCCGATTCGCACATCGAGATCGCCGGCGAGGGTGCGAGCCTGTTCGAGCGCTTCGGCAGGCTCGGCGTCCACAAAGTGGAATGTGGTGCCGCCGTCCATGGCCAGTGTCGGACGTAAGTGGTGAGTCAGGACGACTACAGGGGTGTGGAAGGGCGGATTGTCTCCCCACCAACCCTTCCACTGTTCGTCGGCCCACGGGCCGCGCTGAGGCCCGAACTTGTTCCGGCCCATGATTTCGACTCCGATGCCGGAGGCCCATTGGCTGGCGAAGACTTCGTCGACACCGTTGGAGCCCCGTTCCTCGCCGTGGAAACCCAAGCGCTGGAAAGTGCGTGTCGGGAGGGCCCATTCAAGCAAGCGCGTCCCGGCATGCCCGAAAGGCGCGTCCAGTTGTTGCCCCTCGCCCGTGCCGAATCCATCGATCGAGACAGAAAAATTGTGAACACGAACAAGCGACATTGGGCTTCTACCTTCCAGCCAGGGGTCGACGGCGACACTCAGGACAGCCAACGCGGCCGTTCTGACGAGGCTGCGCCGACCGTAGCGCAACCCGCGATAAACCCGCAAGGAGTCCGGCCGCGATCGTGACAGTGGTGGTGTCGAGGACAACCATCAGCCGGGTCCTGACGAGAATGCCTCGAGCCCACCCACGCATGTGGGGGAGGGCAGGGGACTATGGAGGAATGATTAATCCTGTGCCGGAAGGTATTGAGACCCCAGAGGTCATGATTGACCTGGACACCCTCCAGCGCAACATCGATCGGATGGCCACGGTGGTGCAAGGCAAGGGGATGGGTCTTCGACCGCATGTGAAGACCCACAAGATCCCGCAGATCGCCGCACTACAGCTGGCCGCGGGTGCGGTGGGTCTGACGGTAGCGACCATCGGGGAAGCTGAAATCTTTGTGGACCATGGTGCGACGGACCTCTTCATCGCCTATCCGCTCTGGGTCACTCCCCATCATGCCCGCCGACTGATTCAACTCAGCGCCACAGCACGGGTCGCCGTCGGGACGGATTCAGTCGAAGCCACTCGCGCGATGGGCAAGGCGCTTTCGGGTGCCGCGGACAGGATCGAAATCCTGGTGGAGATAGACAGCGGTCACCATCGCAGCGGGGTGAGCCCATCGGCAGCGGTTGAGGTCGCTCGTTCGGCGGCCGAGGCCGGGCTAAGGGTGTCGGGGGTCTTCACCTTCCCTGGGCATAGCTATGCGCCGGGTATGCCAGTAAGCGCAGCCGATCAGGAACAGGAAGCGCTCGCGGAAGCAGCCCGGCTGGTTGGGGCCGCAGGGTTCGAGGTCTCCCGGATTAGCGGCGGGTCGACCCCGACGGCTACCCTCACACGCACATCAGCGGCAACCGAAGTCCGACCCGGAGTGTATGTCTTCGGAGACGCTCAACAGCTGGAGCTGGGGCGGTGCACCCTGGACGATATTGCTTTGACTATCGCGTCAACTGTTGTCAGCCGCCATGAAGGTGACGCTCACGCGCCACGCAGAGTCATCCTGGATGCTGGCAGCAAGGTGATCGGCAGTGACCGCCCAGCCTGGGCCACCGGGTTCGGGCGGCTCGCGGACCATCCCGAAGCCCGTATTAGCGCACTGTCCGAGCACCATGCCACGGTCAGCTGGCCCGACGGTGCACAACTGCCAGCACTGGGCGAGCGGTTGCGGGTGATTCCCAACCATGTGTGCCTAACCATGAACCTCGTGGACGAGGTGACGGTACTGAGCAGCGGCGTCGTCGTCGACCGCTGGCGGGTTGCCGCCCGCGGTAAAAACAACTAGCCCCTCTCGCACTCTGGGGGCTGGCACCCCCAGGGTGCGGCCCAGCATCGCGGGAAAGGCAGAAGCTAGGCGCTCGTCACGTGCAGTGCCAATTCGGCGTAACCTACTCTTGCGTGGTTCACACAGGGTGCACTAGTCCGCATAACGAAAGAGGTACCGGTGTTTGAAACACCGAGTGTGATATTCGCTGCCGCCGGGATTGCTGTCTTCGCAGCCGCGTTGCTGCCACGTTTGCTGCTGCGGGCCCCGGTCTCGATGCCAATGATGTTCCTTGCCGCCGGCTTCGTGGTGTTCTATTTCGCCGAAGGGCTGCCGGACCCGGACCCGATTGCGTACAGCGATGTGACAATTCACCTGAGTGAGATTTGCGTGATCGTGTCCCTCATGGGCGCGGGGCTAGCCCTGGACCGAAAGGTGGGACTAAAGCGTTGGGCCACCACCTGGCGGTTGCTCGGGATCGCGATGCCGCTGTGTTTGATCGTTTTCACGCTGCTCGGAATGTGGGTGCTCGGCCTCGGGCTGGCTGGAGCGATCCTCGTCGCGGCGGCCCTGGCGCCCACGGATCCGGTGCTGGCATCGGAAGTGCAGGTCGGAGCGCCCTCCGAAACGGAGGAAGAACTCGAAGGCGAGGATGAGGTGCGATTCGGGCTTACCTCCGAGGCCGGGCTCAACGACGGCCTTGCCTTCCCGTTCGTTTATCTCGCCATCGCCATCAGCCTGGTGGGTAGTTCGCCTTCGGCGTGGTTCCCCGAGTTTGTCGCCCTGGATGTGGTCTGGCGGATAGCCATTGGATGCCTACTGGGCTTCGGAATGGGCAAGCTGCTGAGCAGGATCTTCTTCCAGTCCCGAATCGAGAGCGCCCGGCTGGCCAGTCACTCCGAGGGCTTTGTTGCTCTCGCAGCCACCTTCCTCACCTACGGGGTCACCGAAATGGTCGAAGGATACGGGTTCATTGCCGTCTTCGTCTGCGCCGTGACTATCCGCTCAGGCGAACAGACGCACGGGTTCCACGGAGTGCTGCACAGCTACATCGAGCAGCTCGAACGGCTACTCACAGTGGTGGTGCTCGTCCTACTGGGCGGCGCCGTGGCAAGGGGACTGCTGGCAGGAGTCACCCTCAGTGAAATCCTTGTTGCGCTCGCCTTCCTCCTGCTGGTGCGGCCCATCGCGGCGTGGATCAGCCTCGCACGAGGCAGCACCGGGCCCTGGGAACGCGCCGTCATTTCCTTCTTCGGCGTCCGCGGTATCGGTTCCATCTACTACCTCAGCTACGCCCTCTCCAAGGGCGAGTTCGCTAGCGAGGATGAGACTCTATGGCGCATTGTCGGCTTGGTCATCGTCATGTCGATCCTCCTTCACGGCGTCACCGCCGCACCCATGATCAATGCCCTGGACAAGGCGCGGGAACGCAAGGCGCTTCGGGAATCCGGCACGGAGGGCACCGCTCCAAGGACCGCCATCTGACGACGGACCACCGGGTGCGACCTTCATGAAATGTTGGTCGACGCCCGGGCATCAGCGGGGTTGTCCTGAGCTGCCCGCTAGACTTGGAGCGTGAATATTTCGCTCGCCCAACAGCCCTCCGCCGACTCTTTCGCTGACTTCCGGACCATCGATCTGCGAGGCAGTGCCCTTACCGGCGTGGCTCTCAGCGCAGTGATGCCACGACCGGAAATGGGAGGCTCCGGCGTTGAGGCCCCGGTCGCAGCGATCCTCGCCGATGTGCGGGAACGCGGCCTGGTCGCGCTGACCGAGCTAGCGCTGAGGTTCGACGGGGTCGAGCAGGCCTCTCCGCGGGTTCCGCGGGAGGCCCTGACCAAGGCCCTGGCCGAACTCGCTCCGGATGTACGGCTGGCCCTGGCCGAGTCGATCGATCGTGCCCGCCGCTTCGCCGCCGCGCAGGTTCCCGACGACGTCGAGGTGGAAATCTCCCCGGGCGCCGTCGTGACGCACAAGTGGATAGCGGTCCGCCGCGTGGGCCTCTATGTTCCGGGCGGATTGGCTGTCTACCCGTCCTCTGTAGTGATGAATGTGGTGCCGGCACAGGCGGCCGGAGTCGAATCGATTGCTCTCGCCTCCCCGCCACAGAAGGAATTCGGAGGGCTCCCGCACCCGGTCATTCTCGCGGCGGCCGAGATGTTGGGCATTACCGAGGTGTACGCCATCGGCGGCGCGCAGGCCATCGCAGCATTTGCCTATGGGGTGGACGGCGGCGAGGGCGACGACGCTATCGACCGGGTGGACGTGGTGACGGGTCCGGGCAACATTTATGTCGCGACCGCCAAGCGGCTGCTCAAGGGGACCGTCGGGATTGATTCCGAGGCTGGCACCACTGAGATCGCCATACTGGCTGACAACACCGCGGATCCGCGGCTGATTGCTGCAGACCTGATCAGCCAGGCCGAACACGACCCCAACGCTGCGTCGGTTCTGATCACCGACTCCGAAGACCTTGCCGCTCGTGTCCGGGGCCACCTGTCGGCGCAGATTGCGACCACAAAACACGCCGACCGGGTGCGCGAGGCTCTCGCAGGTCAGCAGTCGGGCACCATCCTGGTGGACGACGTCGAGCACGGCATCGCTGTCTGCGACGCGTATGCGGCAGAGCACCTGGAGATTCAGACCGCCGACGCCGCACTGGTGGCCAGCCGGATTCGTAACGCCGGTGCCGTGTTTGTGGGGGACTACAGCCCGGTGAGCCTGGGCGACTACTGCGCCGGGTCGAACCACGTCCTGCCCACCGGCGGGACCGCATCCTTCGCTTCAGGCCTGAACGTCACTACCTTCCTGAAGGCGGTGCAGCTGATCAACTACAACCGGTCGGCTCTCGAGGAAGTGAGCCAGCACATCACCAGCCTGGCCACCGCGGAGGACCTACCAGCCCACGGTGATGCCGTCACCGCCCGGTTCCACTGAAACCACTACATGTAGTAATGACACTGTTGTAGTTTTCCCATATCTAGTTCTAGAATGGTGGTGTTCCACACGGTAGCCCGGCTGCCTGTCCCCACTGATCGAAAGGCGCGGCATGTTTTGTCCCTTCTGCCGTAACGCCGATTCACGGGTGGTCGACAGTCGCCTGGCCGACGATGGTTCGGCAATCCGCCGGCGTCGTCAATGTCCGGAGTGCGGACGGCGATTCACCACCGTTGAGACGACAAGCCTCAGCGTGATCAAACGCTCGGGCGTCGGGGAGCCCTTCAGCCGCAGCAAGGTGATCAACGGTGCACGGAAAGCCTGTCAGGGACGTCCGGTGACCGAAGACGACCTCGCGCTGCTCGCGCAGGAAGTCGAAGAATCGATCCGGGCCAGTGGGGCCGCGGAAATCGATGCCCACGAGGTGGGTCTGGCAATCCTGGGTCCGCTGCAGAAGCTGGATCAGGTCGCCTACCTCCGGTTCGCCAGCGTGTACCGGGGATTCGATTCCCTCGAGGACTTCGAGACGGCTATCGCGAAACTGCGCCGCGAAGCGGGCGAAGCGCCAACTGCGCCGACGGGCACCCAAAGGCCGTTGACCGCGCAGTAACACAAGCTCCGGTGGTGGCTGCGGAGGGGAAGCCGACGCCACCACCGGCACCAACCACTCACAGACCATCGTGGCGTCGTCGACGTTCGCCCGACAACGACGCCGCGATGGTTACGCGTCGGGGACTGCTGCGGCCAGTTTCGCCAGGCGCTTGAAGTGCAGTGCTGCCTGCAGTGCGGCGCCCACGATGCCCGCCTGGTTCCTCAGCTGGGCCGGGATGATGCGGGTGCGCAGGTTCAGTCCGGGCAGGTACTCCTTGCTGCGCTTGGAAATGCCGCCACCGACAATAAACAGCTCCGGTGAGAAGAGGAACTCGACATGCGAAAAGTACCGTTGCAGGCGGACCGAGTACTCGTCCCAGTCAATGCCGTCACGTTCGCGGGCGACTGCTGAGGCCCGGGTTTCGGCGTCGTACCCGTCAATCTCCAGGTGCCCGAGCTCGGCGTTAGGTACCAGCTTCCCGTCAAAGATGAACGCCGAACCGATCCCGGTCCCCAGGGTAATGACCAGAACAGTGCCGTCCACCCCCTTGCCAGCCCCGTACCGCACCTCGGCGAGACCGGCTGCGTCGGCGTCGTTGATGACGTGCACATCGCGGTCCAGCACTTTGCTGAAGAGGCCGTCGACGTCGGTGTCGACCCAGCTCTGGTCCACGTTGGCTGCGGAACGGGCGATACCGTGCTGGATGATGGCCGGGAAGGTGACACCGACCGGCACCTCTGGGCCGGGTGCGCTGGGCCGGGTCGACAACTCAGCGACAATCTGCGCCACGACTTCGGCGACGGCCTCAGGAGTGGAGGGCTGCGGGGTGGGCACGCGGAAGCGCTCCCCAACGATCTCACCTTCGACCAGATCGACGATGCCACCCTTGATGCCGGTGCCGCCGATATCGATGCCGATCACTGTGTTCGGCAGGGACTTGCCGTGCTTCTTCTCGCTGCTCTTGCCCATGGTTCTCCAGGTGTAGGTGGGGGGTCGCCGGCGCGGCGGAGCGCCGCGGGAACCCGGTGGTTAGGGGACGGTAAGGATCTCGGCGCCGCTGTCGGTCACCAAAAGGGTGTGCTCAAACTGGGCGGTGCGCTGGCGGTCCTTGGTCAGGACCGTCCACTCGTCCGGCCACATGTCCCACTCGATGGTTCCGAGGGTGAGCATGGGTTCAATGGTGAAGGTCATGCCCGGTTCGATAATCCGGTTATAGGCCGGGGCGGCATCGTAGTGGGGAATGATCAGCCCGGTGTGGAAGGCTTCGCCGACGCCGTGGCCGGTGAAGTCGCGCACCACTCCATAGCCGAACCGGCGGGCATAGGACTCGATGGTCCGGCCAATGACATTGATTTCCCGGCCTGGAGCCACCGCCCTGATGGCACGGTTCAGCGATTCCTTGGTGCGCTCGACCAGGAGGCGGGATTCGTCGTCGACGTCGCCCACCAGGAACGTGTAGTTGGTGTCGCCGTGGACGCCGTCAAGGTAGGCGGTGATGTCAATGTTCAGGATGTCGCCGTCGCGCAGCACGGTGGTGTCGGGGATGCCGTGACAGATCACTTCATTGAGGGAGGAGCAAAGCGATTTCGGGAATCCGCGGTAGCCCAGGGTCGAGGGGTAGGCGCCGTGGTCCACGAGAAACTGGTGGCCTACCCGATCCAGCTGGTCGGTGGTCACCCCGGGCTCGATGTGGCGGCCAACCTCGACGATGGCCTGTGCGGCCAGCCGGCTCGCACGGCGGATCTTTTCGATGGTTTCGGGAGTCTTGACCTCGGACCCGGTGAAGGGGGCAGGTCCGCTGCGCCCAACATACTCGGGGCGCGGAATACTCACCGGGACCGGTAGTTGGGGACTGACGGTTCCTGGTTCGAGTGTTCCAACGGGTGCACTGACGGATTGCTGAGGCATACTCTTGATCTTATAGGCGCCACGGCGTCCCGCCGAAAGTCACCATCAAGGAGGACCCTCATGGCCGAGTTCTGGTACAACGTGCAAACCCACGAGATCGAGGAGGACGCGCAGTCAGATTGGCGGAAACTGATTGGGCCCTACCCCACACGTGCGGAGGCCGAGCGTGCCCTGGAAAAAGTAGCCCAGCGAAACCAGGCGTGGGATGCCGAGGACGAGCAGTAGCTCCTAGAAGCTGTGCTCCGGCCCGGGGAACGTCCCGTTCCGGACCTCCTCGCCGTACGTCGTCGCAGCCGCTGCGAGCACTGAGCGGACGTCGGCAAACTGTTTGACGAACTTGGGTTGGCGGCCCGTACGAACCCCGGCCATGTCCTGCCATACCAGGACCTGGCCGGTGGTCGAGTTGCCTGCGCCAATCCCAATGGTCGGTACGCGAACGGCGCGGTCGACGGCGGCAGCCACCTCGGCGGGCACCATCTCCATGAGCACACAGAACGCTCCGGCTTCGGCGAGGGCGACGGCGTCGTCAATCAGTTCCTGTGCAGCGTCCCCACGGCCCTGGACCCGGTACCCGCCCAAGGCATGCTCGCTCTGAGGGGTGAACCCGATATGGGCCATGACGGGGATACCGGCGGTCGTCAGGGCACGGACGGTGTCGGCGTAGTGGCGGCCGCCCTCCATCTTGACGGCATGAACCCCTCCCTCTTTCATCAGGCGGACCGACGATTCGATGGCCTGCGCGGGGGAGATTTCGTAGCTGCCGAAGGGCAGGTCACAGACCACCAACGCCCGGGAGGCACCGTTGATGACGGCACGCGAGAAGATGATCATCTCATCGACGGTGATCGGCAGGGTGGTGGTGTAGCCCAACACGTTGTTGGCGGCAGAGTCGCCGACGAGCAGCACCTCGATGCCGGCGTCGTCGAAGATCTCCGCGGCGTACTGGTCATAGGCAGTGAGCATGGCGAAGCGGCGTCCATCATTTTTCGCCTGCTGCAGGTGATGAGTGCGGATCCGGGCCGGAGTCCGCGGCTGCGACGCGGCCGGTGCGGCCCCGGCGTCGGCATCGCGGGCACCCGTGCCGTAGGGCGCTGGAATCTCTGCTGAAGTCATATGTCGAGCCTACTTCAGAAGCCCGGGTGGCACGCGGGCTTAACAATGCGTGAGTATCAGTAGAGTGAACTGGTGGACCGACACTCATGATGACACCCGGGACACACACCGACAGCATGAAAGAGGGTAGCTATGGACCGGCAGCAGGAATTTGTACTGCGTACCATCGAGGAACGCGATGTGCGGTTTGTGCGGCTGTGGTTCACCGACGTTGTGGGTTCCCTGAAGTCGGTGGCATTGGCTCCGGCCGAGGTGGAGGGCGCATTCGAGGAGGGCCTGGGGTTCGACGGTTCGTCCATTGAAGGGCTGGCCCGCGTCTTCGAGTCCGACATGCTGGCACAGCCTGATCCTTCGACCTTCCAGATCCTGCCGTGGCGTGGAGAGAAAGAACCCACATCGCGGATGTTTTGCGACATTCTCACCCCCGATGGCATGCCGTCCACCGCCGATCCGCGCGGCGTCCTGAAAAGGACGCTCGCGAAAGCCGCCGACATGGGTTTCACCTGCTACACCCACCCCGAGATTGAGTTCTACCTGCTCAAATCCGATGAGCTGGGACCCGATGGACAGCCTGTGCCCGTGGACCAGGCCGGCTACTTCGACCATGTTCCCGGTGGCGTGGCGCAGGACTTCCGGCGCACCGCCGTCGCGATGCTCGAATCGGTGGGCATCTCGGTGGAGTTCAGTCACCACGAGGCCGGTCCCGGCCAGAACGAAATCGATCTGCGCTACGCCGACGCGCTGCAGACCGCCGACAACATCATGACCTTCAGAACCATCATCAAGGAGGTGGCGCTGACCCAGGACAGCTATGCCACCTTCATGCCGAAGCCGTTCTCCGACCACCCCGGCTCCGGGATGCACACCCACTTCTCCCTGTTCGAGGGCGACGCCAACGCGTTCTACGAAGCGGGCGCCGAGTTTCAGCTGTCCAAGACAGCACGCCAGTTCATTGCCGGCATCCTCAAGCATGCACCGGAATTCACTGCCGTCACCAACCAGTTCGTGAACTCCTACAAGCGCCTCTGGGGCGGGGGAGAGGCCCCAAGCTACCTCTCCTGGGGCCACAACAACCGGTCAGCCCTGGTCCGCGTTCCCCTGTACAAGCCCAACAAGGGCCAGTCAGCCCGCATCGAATATCGCGGCATCGATTCGGCCAGCAATCCGTACCTCGCCTACTCGGTGCTGCTCGGTGCGGGTCTGAAGGGTATCGAGGAAGGTTACGAGCTGCCACCGGGTGCCGAGGACGACGTCTGGAGTCTGACCGCCACCGAACGGCGCGCCATGGGCCACGACCCGTTGCCAGCGAGCCTGCATGACGCCATCCGGGTCATGGAGGACTCGGAACTCGTGGCGGGAATCCTGGGCGAGCAGGTCTACGAGAACTTCCTGCGGAACAAGCGGGCCGAATGGCATGATTACCGCATCCAGGTCACGCCATACGAGCTGCGCCGTAACCTCGGGATCCTCTAAACTGGCGCCCGCCATGAGCCTCAACCGCCAACTCATCAGCCGGGGTTTCACCGACCTCGAAAAAAGCTCCCGCTTTCTGGACGCGCCCGAATTGCGGGACATTCCGGAGGCAGCGCTGTTCGGCGGGTTGGCGCGCTCAGCCAACCCCGATCTGGCGCTGCAATCCCTGGTCCGGCTCCTGGCGGTACAACCTGATCTTGCGGCCGTGGTGGCCGACGGCGGTGTGGGCAGCGAACCGCTGTTCAGGTTGCTCGGCGCCTCGGAGGCCCTTGCCGAATTCCTGATGCGGCGACCCGAGCACCTGGACACCGTCAAGGTCAGCCCTAGCCGGAATCCCGGCGGGGTGTCAGCGGAACTGTTGCGGTCTTCGCTGCTCGAGTCGGTCGGCGCCGATCCGTCGTCGGGCACCCCCGTCGCGGCCGGGGGTGGCAAGGAATCGTACGCGCTGCTGCGGGCACGCTACCGCCGTCACCTGGTGGAACTGGCGGTCAGGGACCTGTGCTCGGCGTCGCCGGTGGACTATCTGCCGACCGTCGGCAAGGAGCTGGCCGATCTGGCAGCCGCCGCGGTTGAGGCAGCGCTGGCTGTTGCACGGGCGGAACTGGCTGACAGCTTCTCGGCCGCTGACATAGCATCGGTGCGCCTCGCGGTAATGGGGATGGGCAAGTGTGGTGCGGGAGAGCTGAACTACATTTCCGACGTCGACGTCATCTACGTGATTGAGGCACCAGACCTCGCCGAGGAGCTTGCCGTCCGGATTGGGACGTCGCTGGCCTCCGGAATTTCCCGGGCTATTACGTCAAGCGGGATTGAGCCCGGGCTGTGGGAGGTGGACGCCAACCTGCGGCCCGAGGGGCGCGAAGGCCCACTGGTGAGGACCCTCGATTCCCACCTGTCCTACTACGCCCGGTGGGCCCAGAGTTGGGAGTTCCAGGCACTGCTGAAGGCCCGGACCATCGCTGGCGACGCCGATCTGGGGCGTCGCTACGAGGAGTCAGTCGCGCCGCTGGTCTGGAACTCCTCGGAGCGTGAAGGCTTCGTCGACTCGGTGCAGGCCATGCGCCGCCGGGTCACCGACAACATCCCGTCCCATGAGGCGGAGCGTCAGCTCAAGCTCGGCCCCGGCGGCCTCCGGGACGTCGAATTCACCGTCCAGCTGCTCCAGCTGGTGCATGGCAAGGCCGACGAGTCGATCCGGATCCGTGACACGACCTCGGCCATCGCCGCGCTCAGCGCCGCAGGCTATATCGGTAGGACCGACGCCAGGGCGTTCGACGAGTCGTACCGCTACCTGCGGGTGCTCGAGCACCGGATCCAGCTCGTCAATATGCGCCGCACGCACCTGATGCCCGAGGACGACGCGTCGCGACGGGCCCTCGCCATGTCATCCCAGGGCGCCCAAAGCACCACCCGCCCGGCCGCGGCAGCCCTGATTGAACAGTGGCAGCAGACCAAGCGCCTCGTGCGGGGCCTGCACGAGAACATCTTTTACCGTCCGCTGCTGAACACTGCCGCGAATCTCAGCATCGACGAGGTCAAGCTGACCCCCGAGGCAGCCCGGGCGCGGCTCGCCGCCCTGGGCTACCTGGACCCCAAAGTCGCGATGCGTCACATCGAGGCACTCACCTCGGGTCTGAGCCGGCGGTCGGCGCTGCAACGCAACCTGCTGCCGGTCCTCCTCGGCTGGCTGGCCGATGGGGTGGACCCCGACGCGGGCCTGCTGGCCTTCCGGCGGCTCAGCGAGGGCCTCGGCCAGACCCACTGGTACCTTGGCATGCTCCGTGATTCCAAGGCGGCTGCTGAACGGCTATGCCACATCCTCTCCAGTAGCCGGTTCATCGCCGACCTGCTGGAAGTGTCACCGGAATCCACCAAGTGGCTCGGCAACGACAAGGACCTGATCCCGGTCGGGTTTGAAGCCCAGTGGACAGAAATCCAGTCAAAAATGTCCCGGCACCCCGAACCCCGCGAAGCGATGCGGCTGATCCGGTTGATCCGCCGCCGGGAACTGCTTCGCATCGCCATCGCCGACAGCTCAGGGCTGCTGGATCAGGCCGCGGTAGGGGCCGCCTTGTCCGCGACTGACCGGGCAGCGATCCTCGGCGCGCTGCATGTCGCAGAGGGTGCTGTCTTAGCGAACGAGGAGCCGCTGACCGACGTCGTCGTCGTGGCAATGGGGCGGCAGGGTGGCCGTGAGATCACCTACGGGTCGGACGCCGACGTGATGTACGTGCACCGTGCCCGTCAGGGGGCGAGCGAGGCGGCGGCTCAGGGGCAGGCGGAGCGGATCGTCAGCCAACTGTCGGCGCTGCTGCAGCAGCCCTGCTCTCCGGCAATCCAGGCGGAGCGGGTCCTGGAAATCGACGCCGACCTGCGCCCCGAGGGGAAACAGGGTCCGATGGTGCGGTCGCTCGAGTCCTTCCGCGAGTATTACCGGCGGTGGTCGCTGGTCTGGGAGTCGCAGGCCCTGCTGCGTGCCCTGCCCATCGCAGGAAGCGATGACCTCGCCGCAGCATTCACCGGACTGATCGACCCCATCCGCTACCCGGAGACCATCTCGGGCCAGGGGGTGCGGGAGATTCGCCGGATCAAGGCCCGGATGGAATCGGAGCGGCTGCCGCGGGGAGCCGACCCGTCGCGGCACCTGAAGCTCGGTAGGGGAGGGCTGAGCGACGTCGAGTGGCTGGTGCAGCTGCTGCAACTTCAGCACGCTCACGCGAATGATGCCCTGAAGACCACCTCGACCCTTGCGGCAATGGACGCGATCGAGGCTGCCGAGCTACTGTCCGCTTCCGACGTGCTCACGCTGCGTCAAAGCTGGTGCCTCTCGAGCCGGGTGCGGGCCGCGAACGTGATCTGGAGCGGCAAGGCATCAGACCTGTTGCCGTCGTCGCGCCG
This sequence comes from Arthrobacter sp. Sr33, assembly GCF_054511195.1. Lineage (NCBI taxonomy): Bacteria > Bacillati > Actinomycetota > Actinomycetes > Micrococcales > Micrococcaceae > Arthrobacter > Arthrobacter sp. Sr33. The sequence continues at coordinate 113,476 of NZ_JBTNDD010000009.1, forward strand.
TGACCTGGAGGCGGTGGCCCGCTGGTGTGGTTACGGCCCCGGGATGGGTGCGTTACTGGAAGAGGACTACCTGCGGCTCACCCGTCGCAGCCGGGCCATCTTCGAGCGGTCCTTCTACGGCTACTGAGGCACTTTTCTGGTCCGGTTCCGGGTCCTGCCGACGGGAGTTACCCATCCAGCCGACGGAGTTCACTAGAAATTCAAGCCAGTTGTCAACTATGGTTGACATCATGGAGGTGGAACGCATGAAAACGCTCGTCGGATCGCTCGACGACGGCGGACCGGTCAACCGGTTGCAAGCCGTCAGCGAACTGCGTCAGGAAGTTGGCCGGGCCGAGACAGTGGCCGTCCGGCAGGCACGTCAGGCGGGGCTGTCCTGGGAGGCTATCGCCCAGGCACTCGGGGTCACCCGTCAGGCCGTGCACAAGAGGTACGGGAAGCGCTAGACCTTCGTACCCACGACACGGTCCAGGATTCACGGCGGCAGCTTGCGCAGTTCCATCAGCATCAGCCGGTACCTTTTGGTATCAGGAAAGAACCTTCAGGAAGGATGCTCGTGATGATGGACCACAGTGCAATGACGCAATCTGGTGTTCGATCACTGCTCGCCGCGGTCGGAGCAATCGGTATCGAAGCTGCCACGAAGGTCAGCACAGCGGTGCGGGACGCCGTCATGGTGCTCACATCTCTCGATGAAGCGTCCTACTGAATCGCCGCAGCTTTAGCGCAAAAAGAAGACCCGCACGGTGATCCGTGCGGGTCTTCTGCCATCTAGAGACTAGACGCCGTAGTAGAGCTCGAACTCGTAAGGGTTCGGGCGCAGTGACAGCGGGATGATCTCGAATTCGCGCTTGTACTCGATCCAGGTGTCGATGAGGTCCTGGGTGAAGACGCCGCCGGCCTGCAGGAACTCGTTGTCGGCCTCAAGGGCGAGCAGAGCTTCCTCCAGTGAACCCGGAGCCTTCTGGATGTCCTTGGCTTCCTCAGCGGGGAGCTCGTACAGGTCCTTGTCGATCGGATCAGCAGGCTCGATCCGGTTCTTGATGCCGTCAAGGCCAGCCATCAGCTGGGCTGCGAAGGCCAGGTACGGGTTGGACGAGGGGTCCGGCGCACGGAACTCGATGCGCTTTGCCTTCGGGTTGGAGCCCGTGATCGGGATTCGGATACCAGCCGAGCGGTTGCCCTGCGAGTACACCATGTTCACCGGTGCTTCGAAGCCCTTGACCAGGCGACGGTAGGAGTTCACCGTCGGGTTGGTGAATGCCAGTACCGCCGAGGCGTGCTTCAGCAGGCCGCCAATGTACCAGCGGGCCATGTCGGAGAGTCCCGCGTAGCCGCGCTCGTCGTAGAACAATGGCTCGCCGGCGCTCCACAGCGACTGGTGGCAGTGCATGCCCGAACCGTTGTCACCGAAGACAGGCTTCGGCATGAACGTTGCCGATTTGCCCCACGCATCGGAAACGTTCTTGACGATGTACTTGAACTTCTGCAGGTCATCAGCAGCATGCGTCATGGTGGTGAACTTGTAGTTGATCTCAGCCTGGCCCGCGCCACCTACCTCGTGGTGGGACCGCTCAACCTCGAGGCCGGCGTTGTCCAGTTCGACGCAGATCGCGTCGCGGAGGTCAGCCTGCTTGTCGACAGGAGAGACAGGGAAGTAGCCGCCCTTGAACGGGGTCTTGTTGCCAAGGTTCCCGCCCTCTTCCTCGCGGCCGCTGTTCCAGGGAGCCTCAATCGAGTCAACCTTGTAGAAGCTGCCCTGGGGCAGGGACTCGTACTGCACGTTGTCAAAGATGTAGAACTCGGCTTCCGGGGCGAAGAACGCGGTGTCCGCAATGCCGGTTGAGCTCAGATAAGCCTCAGCGCGTTCTGCCACGCCGCGAGGGTCACGGTGGTAAGGATCGCCGGTCCGAGGGTTCACAATCGAGAAGCTCAGCGCGAGCGTCTTCTCCATCCGGAAGGGATCAATGAACGCAGTCGTGGGGTCCGGTATCAGCTGCATGTCCGACTCGGCGATTCCCTGGAAGCCGCGGATCGATGACCCGTCAAACAGCTGCCCGTTCACAAAGAAGTCTGCATCGACTGTCTTCGCAGGAACGTTGAAGTGCTGCTGCACTCCGGGAAGGTCGGTGAATCGGACGTCGACAAACTTCACGTCTTCGTCAGCGATGAACTTGAGGACTTCGTCCGCATTCTTGAACATCGTTTATGCTCCTAACGCATGTGGGGGATAACGACCGGGCGCAGATCAGTGGCATTGAGCGCCGCCGCCGCAATGATTACAACTGTACGAGTTGGCAGTTTCCCACTGGTGTCGCAATTGTTTCCGGCACGTTACTTAATGGCTGGTCTGGACTAAAGGCTCTTTCAGCCTAGCCTGATTTGGCGCTGCGGGTCCGATGAGGCGTCTGGATGACGACGACGGCGACGCGCAGCCCCGCGGTGTGAACGCGTTAAGATTAAGGGGTGGTAGACAGAAACGACATCGGCTCATGGCTCGGCGGAACCCCCTCCGACAGTTCCACCGACTGGCCGGGCAAGGGGATGGGGCGTCCCAAAACCGGTCCCGCATCAATCGCCCGTCCCGGCCGCAGGGTCGGCGCACTGCTCATTGACTGGGCGCTGGCGTCGCTGATCTCCTACGGTTTCTTCGACTACAACAGTTTTGCCACCCTGGGAATTTTCGCCCTCACCCAGGTCCTGCTCGTAGGGTTCTTTGGCTACAGCATCGGGCATCGAATCATGGGCATGCAGGTTCAGACGCTCACGGGACGCCCGGCCGGGTACGGCAAGGCGCTGGTCCGGACCCTCCTGATCTGCCTGGTGATCCCGGCCGTCATCGTGGACCGCGACCAGCGCGGAGTCCACGACCGTGCAGTCCAAACAGTTCTGGTCAGGATCTGACCAGAACTCCTCACCGCATCAGGGGACAGCGCGGCTTCCTAGGCTGACCCGGATAAACACTGACTTCAAACGAAGGACACCGAATGATCGAGATCCTGAACAAGGCCGAACTGAGCCGGGCGAAAGACGCCGGAGCGTTGGTCGCCAACATCCTGCAGACGATGAAGAGCCGGGCGAGAGTCGGCACCAACCTGTTGGACATCGACAACTGGGCGAAGACGATGATTGCCGACGCCGGTGCCGAATCCTGCTATGTGGACTACGCGCCGTCGTTCGGACGCGGGCCGTTTGGTCACTACATCTGCACCGCGGTCAACGACGCTGTGCTTCACGGATTGCCCCACGATTACGCTCTCGCGGACGGGGACCTGCTGACCCTCGACCTCGCCGTATCAAAGAACGGCATTGCCGCTGATTCGGCGATCAGCTTCATCGTCGGCGAGGCTCAGCCCACGGAGAGCGTGGAGATGATCAGGGCCACCGAACGTGCCCTGAAGGCAGGCATAGCCGCAGCGGGTCCCGGTGTGAAGATTGGCGACATTTCCTACGCAATAGGTCGGGTCCTTACCGATGCGGGGTATCCGATCAACACCGAATTTGGTGGACACGGCATCGGTTCGACGATGCACCAGGATCCACATGTACCCAATATGGGTCGGCCAGGACGTGGCTATGTGCTCCGGCCCGGGCTGCTGCTCGCGTTGGAGCCGTGGGTCATGGTGGACACTGCGACCCTCGTCACCGACCCTGATGGATGGACGCTGCGGAGCGCCACCGGCTGCCGGACGGCCCACAGCGAACACACCATCGCCATCACTGACGACGGCGCCGAAATCCTTACGCTACCCAACTAAAAGGGCCGACCTCGCTTCGGTGAGAAACACTCTCCGATAGCGAGGTCGACCCTCAAACCAATCCTGCGTTCGTGCGGACCTAGCGCCCCCGCATGGCCTTGCGGTCCGGACGAGCCTTGAACGGATCAACGCCCTTGGGGATCGGCAGCTTGGTGCCCAGGGCGGTCAGCCGCTTGTTGACCGCCTGAACTTCCTGCTTGGTCAGATTCTTCTTGAGTTTCTGCGCCTTCTTGGCGACCTGGGCCAAGGGCACCTGGCCCTCGCCGCGACCGGCTTCGATGACGTGAACCTTCACGTTGGGGACGATCCGCGCCATCTTGCGCTTCTCAGCATCAGCGAGCGGTTTGACCCGAGCCGTCGGACCTTCGGTAACCAGCACGATGCCAGGCCGGCCGATAGCGCGGAAGACCGCATCCTGCGACCGCGGGTTCATCGCGACGGGCTGATCCTGCAGGATCCAGCCTCGCCGAAGCACACTGAGTGCGGCGCCGGCAGCCCCGGGCTGTCCTTCGATCTGCGAGAACGCGGCACGCTCGGCACGACGGGACAAGATGAACACTGCGGCGAGGAAGCCCAGCGGGATGGCGATGATCAGCATGGTGATCCAGTTTTGGATCAGGAAACCGATGACCAGACCGACGGCGACGATCGACAGGAACGCCAGCAGCATGATCCACACCACGTTGGGATCATTCCGCCGGGTCATCTTGAAGACCTCGGAGATTTGCTTCATCCGCCCGGTCTTCTTCGGTCCCTTTTCGGGCTTCGGCTTCCGGGAAAAGAGGCGTCGCTTAGGGGTGGATGATCCGTCTGATTCAGTGCTGTTGGCCATAATGCTTCAATTCTACGTGATCCAGGTCGCTGATTGGACGCGTCGAAACCACCCCGGCCCAATGCCTTGGGTGGCGGCTCGCTGTCGGGCTAGCCCGTGGGCGCGAGGCTTGACGCCTCCTGCAACGTCGATCCGGAATCCTCTATGTGCGCCAGCGCTGCGGGCAGTTCCAGGCCCTTCTTGCGCATGGCGCGCGCCCAGAGTCGGCCGGCACGGTAGGAGGACCGGACTAACGGTCCGCTCATGACGCCAAGGAAACCGATCTCTTCGGCCTCCTCACGGAGTTCGACAAATTCCTGGGGCTTCACCCAGCGGTCCACGGGGAGGTGGCGTTCGCTGGGCCGCAGGTACTGGTTGATCGTGATCAGGTCGCAGCCGGCGTCGTGCAGGTCCTGCATGGCTCCAGAAATTTCCTGCCGGGTTTCGCCCATGCCAAGGATCAGGTTGGATTTGGTGACCATGCCCAGGTCCCTGCCCTGGGTGATGACGTCCAATGACCGCTCGTAGCGGAACGCGGGCCTGATGCGCTTGAAGATCCGGGGGACCGTCTCGACGTTGTGCGCGAACACCTCGGGTGCAGCATCGCAGATCGCCTGAATGTGCTCAGGTTTGCCCGAGAAATCTGGAATGAGGATCTCGACGCCGGTGCCGGGGTTCATGCTGTGGATCTGGCGAATAGTCTCGGCGTAAAGCCAGACACCCTCGTCCTCAAGATCATCGCGGGCGACGCCGGTCACGGTGGCGTAGCGCAGATTCATTGACTGAACGGACTGGGCCACCTTGAACGGCTCGCTCCGGTCCAGCGGTTGCGGCTTGCCGGTATCGATCTGGCAGAAGTCACAGCGACGGGTACACTCCGAACCGCCGATCAGGAAGGTGGCTTCGCGGTCTTCCCAGCATTCGAAGATGTTGGGACAGCCCGCCTCCTCGCACACGGTGTGGAGGCCTTCCTTCTTCACCAGGTTCTTCATCGCCACAAACTCGGGGCCGATGTTCACCTTCGCTTTGATCCAGTCGGGTTTACGCTCCACCGGGGTCTCGGCGTTTCTCGCCTCAATGCGGAGAAGGCGGCGTCCTTCGGGGGCCAGACTCACGGGTCATGCTCCTTCCGGCCGGATCAGACCGGCTGGGTTGGCTGTGCTTGACGGGCGGAAATCTTCTGCCGCCTCGGCAACCAGTAATAGTTCATTCTTGCGCAGTTCGTCTTCAATCCGCGAAACGATGTCCGCTGGGGTCACCCTGTAGCCGGTTTCAGCGGAGATTGTGGTCACGCCAGCGTCGGAAATTCCGCACGGCACAATCTGGGCGAAGGGTGCGAGGTCGTTGCTGCAGTTCACCGCGAACCCATGCATGGTGACCCGGCGGTTAATGCGAATCCCGATGGCGGCAATCTTGCGGTCCGGACGGGTGTCATCGGCGGCGACCCACACTCCTGACCTGCCGTCGATGCGGATCCCGTTGATCCCGAAATCTTTCAGGACCGCGATGATCACGTCTTCAAGAATGGCCACGTAGCCGGTCACCCTGGTGGGTTCCGGCAAAGCCAGGATGGGATAGCCCACCAGTTGGCCGGGGCCATGCCAGGTGAGTTTCCCGCCTCGATCGACCGGTACCACCGGCGTCCCATCAAACGGTCGCTCCTGGTCCTCGGTGCGCCGCCCTGCCGTATACACAGCACTGTGTTCCAGCAAGAGGACTGTGCTCGGTGCTGTTCCTGCCACCACACCGGCGTGGAGCTTCCGCTGCAAATCCCAGCCAGCCTCATAGTCAACGAATTCCGGATCCAGTCCAACACGCGAATATTGAAGTGTCATGGGGTTAAGGGTAGACCTGCGCGGGGACATCGCTGACATTGATGCATGCCACGGGGCTGCTGTGGATAACTTCTGCGAGGTTTTCCGGGATCCGCTACAACTGGTGCATGGACAGCAGCCGCACCGGCAGGGGTGGCGGGGAGGAACCGATTTCCACCCCGCCGCTGCTTACGGGTTACCAGTGTGAGCGTCTGCTGGGTCGCGGCGGCAGCGCGAACGTCTGGCTGATTCGGAACGACTCCGGAGAGTTCTTCGCGTTGAAGGTTCTTGGCCCGGCCTGCGCTGATCCCCTGCGATCCGATGCTGTGAGTGGCGAGGAGCGGTTCCTTGCCCGGTTCCCGCATGAGCATTTGGTGACCCTCCATGAAGTGATCCACACTGACCAGGGGATGGGCCTCCGGATGGAATACGCCGCCGGAGGGTCGTTGCTGAACCTCGTCTCCGTGAGAGGCCCTCTTCCTCCGGGGGAGGTTGTCACGGTGCTGACCCCGCTGGCGCAGGTGCTGGCGTTCCTGCACGGCCTGGGAGCCGTCCATGGGGACGTAGCGCCCGGCAACATCCTGTTTACGGAAGTGGGCAAACCGCTGTTGGCTGACTTCGGGGTCGGTCGGCTGCTGGGGGAAGCCAGACATCGTGCGGGCGGCACACCAGGCTTCCAGGAGACGCCTCAGGACCCTGACGGGCTGAATACCGAGGCTGACATCTATGCGCTTGCCGCTGTCGGCTGGTTCGCCCTGACTGGGCGGGTTCCGGGGCCGGCGATCCAACGGCCGCCGCTTTCCCTGCTGGTGCCGGAAGCGCCCGAGGACCTCATGGACCTCATCAACTGGGGCCTGGAAGGAGAACCGGGGGAGAGACCCACCGCCAGCGAATTTGCCCGGGCCGTGCAGCGCACGGCGCAGGCCGAGCCGCTTGATCTGGTGGCAGCCGTCCACCCGGATGTGTTGCCGCATCTCAGGACGCGCAGGTCCACTACTGGTTCAGCCAACCCGCCAACGGGACGGCGCCGGTCGGCAGGCAAACACCGGCCCGCAAAACGTCGGCCTGGCGATCACCAGTCGGGCGAACATCAGCCCTCCGATCGCCGGCCAGCAACCCATCGGACCCGCCGTCCGGGCCGGCTAGTCGGACTGGCGGTTACCGCCCTGAGCATGATTGTGCTCTCCGTCTGCGGTGCACTGTTCGCAGGCACGCTGCTGGGAATCGGGGGAGAGGCCCCGGGCGCGCTGGATGGCAGCGGCCCTTCCAGCACTCCGCCTGCCCAGGGTGAGACAGCCGCCACGGCAGAGATCCCACCATCGCAGGAGACAACCCGCTCCACCGCGGCGGCCCCCACCGCGGCCGTTGCGTCCACTACACTCGCCGACGCCGATCCCCTGACGGTCCTGCCTCTCCTGTCCCGGCTCAGGGAACAAGCCTTTGAGACTGCCGACGCCGAACTCCTGAAGCTGGTCAATGTGCCCTCATCGCCAGCCATGGCCGCCGACGAGGAAGCAGTGCTGGAACTGAGGGACCGCGGACACACCCTGTCCGGGCTCACGATTGAACTGACAGACCTCACACCGGTCGAACTGTCATCGGGCGCCGCCGTGGCGACTGACAGTGCCGGTCCTGGCGGCCAGGTTGTTGCGGTCGCCGCCACGGCCACCACCTCTGGCTTCGACGAGGTCACCCCCAGTGGAGATGTGCACCGGACCGAGACCTCGCCAGTGACCCAGCAACTGGTCTTCGTTCTTCAGCGAGGACCCGATCACTGGCGGATTTCCGCCGTCCACGAGCCCTAGAACCCGGGGCGCCGCCCGTTGTTTGTTGGTGTTGTTCCGGCTCGGTTATCGGGACTCGCGAACCCATCGGGCCAGGTCGTCCAATGAACTGTGCCGGAATTCGAATCCCGCATTCTTGAGCACTGTGGGGTCAAGCCGTGCGCTTGGCAGTAACAACTCCTTGGCCAGCTGGCCAAGGACCGCGGTCAGGACCCACTCAGGAACCCTGAAGCGGGTGGGCCGGTTCAACGCAGCACCGAGAGCCTCGGTCAGGTCGGTCAGCGTCGCGGGGGAAGGCGAGGAGATGTTGACCGGTCCGCTGGCCTCAGCCTCAAGGAGGAACGCCATCGCTCGAACCTGATCATCAAGGGTCACCCACGGCCACCACTGGTTTCCCGATCCCAACGGCCCGCCCACAAAAAATCGCAGCGGGACCAACAACTTGGGCAGCGCGCCGCCGCTGGTGGACATCACCACACCGGTTCGCATGAGGACAGTACGTACCGACGAGGGCGCCCGGAGTGCCTCAGCTTCCCACCGCCGACAGATGTCAGAGAGCAGCAAATCACCCGAGGCTGCGCTCTCCGGCAAAACCTCGGACCCCCGGTTGCCGTAGTAGCCAGACGCCGACTGGCTGAGGAATACTGTCGGCGGTGAATCTGCCCGACGCATGCTCTCGACCAGGGTGCGGGTCGCGGTCAGCCGGGAGGAGTACAGCGTTTCCTTGTAACTCCTCGTCCACGGCGCCCCGGCGATGCCCGCGCCCGATAGGTTGACCACTGCATCGGTGGCATCCATGATCGCCGGATCGAGGCCTCCGGCCACAGGATCCCACTGGACTTCGTCAGGCCCCGACGGGGCCCGGCGGACGAGCCGTTTCACCTGATGTTTTCCCGGTTCCAGCTGTTTGATGAAGGCCTTGCCAATGGTTCCGGATGCACCGGAAATCAGAATTCTCATACCCCTATCCCACCACCCCGACGGTCCCAATGGGAACCACAGGCTCCGGCCGTGAGGACGGGCTTCCCCGCGGCCCCTCGACGCCACTGCCAACAAGGTTCGTGGCTATGATCGTCGGATGGGTTCCTCACACTATTTGCGCTTTCCACATGTCCACGGTGACCTGCTCACTTTCGTAGCAGAAAACGATGTGTGGGTCGCACCATTGTCGGGGGGACGCGCCTGGCGGATCTCAGCAATGCAGCTGCCTGCCCGCGGGCCCCGATTCTCTCCCGACGGAGCAACCATCGCCTGGACCGTCACCCAGGCGGGTGCACCCGAGGTTGTCGCCGCCGACACCGAGGGCGGAAACTTCCGCAGACTGACCTATTGGGGCCACCAGAGCACGAAGGTTCGAGGCTTCACGGCTGACGGGGAGGTCATCGCCACCAGCGCGTTCCGACACGAGGACCCGCGCCACGCCTGGGGCTACCGGGTCCCGCTGGACGGCTCCGCCCAAACCGCGTTCCCCTACGGACCACTCGATGCGATAGTGCCCGGCCCGGCTGTCGGCGACGAGCGTCCCCTCGTCATTTCCAGCGTTCTGACCCGCGAGCCCGCCTGGTGGAAGCGATACCGCGGCGGAACAGCCGGCAAACTCTGGATGGATGCGGACGGGTCGGGGGACTTCGCCCGGTTCCTCCCCGAGCTCGACGGCAACCTGGCCGATCCGATGTGGATCAATAACCGGCTGGCTTTCCTGTCTGACCACGAAGGCTACGGCAACCTGTACTCCGTGACACCCCAGGGTGAGGACCTGCAACGCCACACCGACCACGAGGAGTTCTACGTACGGCATGCCACCTCCGATGGCACCCGGATTGTGTTTGAGTCCGCGGGATCGATCTGGCTGCTGCAGTCGCTCGATGCTGAACCGGTCAAACTTGATATCTCACTCGGCTCAGCCACCACCGGACGGCGCCCCCAGCCGCTGAACGTGGTCAGACACCTCGCGGCAGCCACCCCGGTAGCGACGGGGTCTGCCAGCGTCGTCGAGAGCCACGGCACCCTGCACTGGCTGACGCACCGGGATGGACCGTCACGCGTGGTGGAGGCCACCGCGGGTGTTCGCGCGCGGCTGGGGCGGCCCCTCGGCGTCGACCGTGTGGCCTACATCGCCGACCACGATGGTGAAGAAGCGCTGTATATCCGCAACGTCTTTGACGCGGGCCTTTCCGCCGGCACCGACAGTCCTGCGTCAGAATCCACCTCATCGGCCGCCGCCGGTCCCTCAACACACGCAGCGCAGGAGCCGGATCTGCCGGCCCCCGTTCCCGCGGTCAGAACGTCCGACGGCGCAGGCCGCCCCGGCGCTGACGTCCCCTCGGGTTCCGGGCACCAGCCCGGGGCGAAGCCCCAGCCCGGTGATGAAACCCAGTCCGAAGGGGGCGCGCCCGACTCGGACATTGTCACCGCACAGGACATAGCAGCAGCGGCAGGCCTGTCGCGGTGGGCATTCGATGGACCGTTCCGGGCCAGCAACCTGGTCACCAGTCCCGACGGAACCCGCGTGGCTGTGGCCGGCGAGATGGGACAAATCCTGCTCCTCCAGATCTCCACCGGCGAACTCTTCACCCTGGGCTCAACCACCCACGGCGCGGTCGATGACCTGGCGTTTTCCCCTGACTCGCAGTGGCTCACCTGGGCGGAACCGGTAACGGGTGAAGGTGCCAGGACCCGGGTCCGGCTGGCCCGGGCGGAGCCCGGTGCCGAGATCCTCAATGTGACCGATGGCCGGTTCCGGGATCACTCACCCGTGTTTACCCGCGACTGCCGGTACCTGGCCTTCCTTTCAGACCGCAGCTTTGACCCGGTGTATGACACCCACCGTTTTGACCTGAGCTTCCCGGTGTCCACGAAACCCTTCCTGGTGGCCCTCGCCGCTGACACGCCGTCACCGTTTGGGCCGTCGGTGCATTCGACAGAAGCCTCGGGGCCCGCCGCACCCCAGCGGTCCGCGGGCGGCAGGGACGACGACGGCGAACCGGACCTGTGCGTCGTCGTCGATCCTGATCGACTGGCAGAGCGGATCGTTGCGGTACCCGTACCCCAGGGCGGCTACGAGGGGCTTCGCGCGGTGGATGGCGCGTTGCTGTGGACGGCAACCGAGCGCTTCGGTGTGACCGGTGACGGTCGGGCCACCACCACGGCCAAAGATCCGGCGAAACGGTTGGAGCGCTTCGACCTCGCGAAACGCGACGCGGAGACACTGGCAGCCGAGGTCGACAGTTTCGAAGTTAGCGCCGACGGCGGCAGGGTTGTGCTCATCCACGCCGGGAAGGTGACTGCTGTCCCAACCAAGGGCAAGGTGGAGAAGGACTCACCCGACCACGTCGAGGTGGACCTGGGCCGGATCCGGGTGCTCCTCGACCCGGTCAGCGTGTGGCGTCAGGCATTCGACGAGACCTGGCGGTTGCAGCGTGACTTCTTCTGGGCCGAAGATATGGGCGGCGTGGACTGGCCAGCCATCCGGGACCGGTATCGTCCCCTGGTGGAGCGGCTCGGGTCGCACGACGACCTGGTGGACGTCCTGTGGGAGGTTCACGGGGAGCTGGGGACATCCCACGCCTATGTCACTCCGCTGCTGTTCGGGGAGCCGGGAACCGGCGCACAGGGTTTCCTCGGCGCCGAGTTGGCCCCATCAGCCCACGGCTGGGTGGTGCAACGCATCTTCGCCGGGGAGTCCTCCGATCCGCAGGCGGTCTCCCCTCTGACTGCGCCAGGGGTGGCAGTCGCCGAGGGAGATATCATCGCAGCGGTGGACGGCGTCCCAGTACCGTTGGCCCACGGCCCGGCCGTGCTCCTTACCGGTGCCGCCGGCCGAACGGTCGAACTCACAGTTCTCCGGCCCTCAAGACAAGACGCAGGGGAGGACACGGAGGAGAACGCAGGGGATGAAACCCACGCCGCATCAGTCCGGCGCGTTGCAGTAGTTCCGCTTCGCAGTGAGGAACGCCTGCGCTACCAGAATTGGGTCAACGCCAACCGGGCAATCGTCCACCAGGCCTCGGGCGGCAGCTTCGGCTACCTTCACATCCCGGACATGGTGGCGCGCGGCTGGGCGCAATTGCACCGCGATCTTGACCGTGAAACCGCACGCGACGGCCTGGTGGTCGACGTGCGACGCAACCGTGGCGGCCACACCTCGCAACTCGTGGCCGAACTCATTGGCAGGAAGGTCACCGCCTGGTCCTTCCCCCGTGGTAAGCAACCAGGTACCTATCCCGCGCATGCCCCGCGCGGACCCGTGGTCATCCTCACGGATGAGTTCGCGGGATCCGACGGCGACATCATCACCCAGGTAGCCAAACTCAGGGGCATCGGGCCCGTCATCGGCACGCGCACCTGGGGTGGCGTCGTCGGAATCGATGGCCGGTTCGCGCTGGCCGACGGCACCGCCGTCACACAGCCGCGATACGCATTCTGGATGACCGGCGGCGTCGGGTGGGGTGTGGAGAACTACGGAGTGGACCCCGATATCGAGGTCCCGTTCCCGCCGCACGCCTATGCGGCTGGGGAGGATCCTCAGCTGGAGCAGGGTGTCGCAATCCTGCGGGAGATGATCTCCGAGCTACCCACCGATGTACCGCCAGTGCGGACCAACCACCCCCAGCTCAACCCGGGCCCGTTACCGCCACGGCCGACGAAGAGCTAACCCTCCGGGGAAAACAAAAGAGGCGGTCAACCGGATATCCGGTTGGCCGCCTCTTTTGCGTGGAACTAGGACTGCAGGGTTGCCTCAACAGTGATGCTCTTGACCCCGGCCAAGGCCTGGGACACAGGGCAGCCGGTCTTGGCGGACTCGGCGATCCGCTGGAAATCAGCGTCCTCAATGTCCGGGATCGCAGCGTTCAGGATCAGCCGGATGGCGGTGATTCCTTCACCGGGCACAAAATCAACCTCGGCTTTGGTCTCAATCCGGTCGGCCGTCTTGCCTTCCTCGCTGAGCGCCAGGCTGAACGCCATGGAGAAGCATGAGGAGTGGGCGGCAGCAATCAGCTCTTCAGGGCTGGTCTTGCCGCCTGCTTCCTCCGAACGGGCTTTCCAGGTGACGTCGTAGGTGCCAAGTCCCGAACTGTCGAGGCTGACCTGGCCGCTTCCGGCCTGCAGGTTGCCGCTCCAGACGGTGTGGGCGTTACGTACTGTAGCCATAACTGTTCTCCTTCATGGTTGATTACTGACCTCGGGGATGGTGCGTGTTACAGGCCGAGATCCGATTCGAATGCGCCGGCTTCAAGGCGTGCCTTCAATGACTGCAGGAAGCGGCCAGCGTCGGCACCATCGACCAGGCGGTGGTCGTAGGTCAAGCTGAGGTACATCATGGACCGGATGGCGATGGTGTCCTCGCCGTCGGCGGTCACCACCACGGGACGCTTGACGATCGCACCGGTGCCCAGGATTCCCACCTGAGGCTGGTTGATGATCGGGGTGTCGAACAGTGCGCCGACCGACCCGATGTTCGTGATCGTGAAGGTACCGCCCGACAGCTCATCCGGACCGATCTTCCCGCTCTTGGTCCGGGAGCCGACGTCGGCAATCTTCTTCGCCAGGCCAGCCAGGTTGAGGTTACCGGCATCGTTGATGACGGGAACCAGCAGACCCTTTTCCGTGTCCACGGCGATCGCCAGGTGCTCGGCGTCGTGGTACGTGATTTCCTTGGCTTCTTCATCGAAGGATGCGTTCAGCTTTGGGTGCTGCTTGAGCGCCTCGGTGACGGCCTTGGAGATGAACGGGAGGAAGGTCAGCTTCGCGCCGTTCTGGGCCTGGAAACTGTCCTTCGCTGAGGTACGCAGTCGCGCCACCCTGCTCATATCCACTTCGATGACCTGGGTCAGCTGGGCGGACACCTCAAGCGATTCACGCATCCGCCGGGCAATGGTCTGGCGGATGCGTGGCGCCTTCTCGACGGTGCCACGCAGCTTCGAGGCCTCAGCCGACGGCGCTGCCGGTGCTGGAGCTGCTGGTGCAGCCGGAGCTGCAGCTGGCTCGGGTGCTTTCTTGGCTGCCTCAGCGGCTTCCAGCACGTCCTGCTTGCGGATCCGACCGCCCACTCCAGTGCCCTTGACGGACTGCAGATCGACGTTCTGCTGGTTCGCGAGCTTACGCACCAGGGGAGTGACGTACGCGGCGTCGGACCCGCCCGACTTGTCCTCGGAGGATTTGTCCGCCGCGGGCTTCTTCTCTGCGGGCTTCTCTTCGGCCGCCTTGGGCGCAGCCGGCTTGGCCTCTTCCTTCGGCTTGGCCTCTTCCTTCGGGGCGTCCTCCGTCTTGGCAGGCTCTGCTACTGGCTCTTCACGCTCTTCCGACGACGCAGCAGCGACCGGCTCAGCGCCAGCTTCTGCCTTGGCCGGAGCAGATCCGCCGGAGCCGATGACGGCGAGCACTGCGCCAACCTCGACGGTCTCGTCCTCACCAACCCGGATTTCCTTCAGCTTCCCTGCGACTGGCGACGGAATTTCGGTATCGACCTTGTCGGTGGAGACCTCAAGCAGGGGCTCGTCCACCTCGACGTCGTCGCCAACTTCCTTGAGCCACCGGGTGACGGTTCCTTCGGTGACGCTTTCGCCGAGGGCGGGAAGGGTCACCTCGGTGCTCTCGCCGCCTGACGAGTCGTCAGCGGAGTCAGCGGAGGACTCCGCAGCGGCGGGCTCGGGGGCTTTCTCCTCGGGCTCGGGCTCGGCGGCTGGTTCTTCAGCTGCGGGCTCTTCGGCCTCTGCGGCAGGCTCCTCGGCCGCGTCCCCCGACGCAGCGGAGTCGTCCGAGCCGCCCGACCCGTCGCCGATGCGCACCAGCGGCGCTCCGACTTCAGCGGTCTCGTCCTCGGCTACAAGGATTTCCTCGATGACCCCGGCAATTGGCGACGGGATCTCAGTGTCGACCTTGTCGGTGGACACCTCGAGTAGGGGTTCGTCAACCTCCACGCGGTCGCCGACCGCCTTGAGCCAGCGTGTAACGGTGCCTTCGGTAACGCTTTCGCCGAGGGCGGGTAAGTTGACGGATTCAGACATAGTGTCCCCGTTTCTCCTGAATAGTTTTTGCCCTGCGGTGCTGGCCCCGTGGAGGGGGCCGGCACCGCAGCGCCAAGGTTGCGAGTAATGCTGGTGGAACGCTTAGTTGCGAGCTTAGTGCACGGTTATCCGTGCAGCGCCTTACCTGCAAGGGCGAGGTGTGCTTCGCCCAGCGCTTCGTTCTGGGTGGGGTGGGCGTGGATCAGCTGCGCCACGTCCTCTGGGTAGGCTTCCCAGTTCACGATGAGCTGTGCTTCACCGATCTGTTCGCCCATCCGGGTGCCGATCATGTGCACCCCGATGACTGGCCCGTCCTTCTCGCTGACGAGTTTCACCAGGCCAGCCGACCCCAGGATGGAGGTCTTGCCGTTGCCGGCAAGGTTGTATTCCTGGGTGAGGACCTTGTCCTCGCCGAGCTTTTCTTTGGCGGCCTTCTCGGTGAGACCCACCGACGCGATTTCGGGTTCGCTGTAGGTGACCTTGGGGATGGTGACGTCTTCGACGATGACCGGTTTCAGGCCGGCGATCTCCTCGGCGACGAAAATGCCCTGCTGGAACCCGCGGTGCGCGAGTTGAAGGCCGGGAACGATGTCGCCAACGGCGTAGATGTTGTCGACGCCGGTGTGCAGACGCTCATCGGTGATCACGAAGCCACGATCAATGGTGACGCCGGCCTCTTCGTAGCCGAGTCCTTCAGTGACGGGACCACGGCCGACGGCGACCAGCATCAGGTCTGCTTCGAAGGTCTTCCCGTCGGCCAGCGTGACGACGACGCCGTCGTCGTTCTGCTCGACCTTTTCGAAGAAGGTTCCGGTGTTGAAGTTGATGCCGCGCTTCTTGAAGGCCCGCTCGAACGCCTTGACGATGGTGGCGTCCTCATTGGCAACCAGTGACGGGAGGCCCTCGATGATGGTGACGTCGACGCCGAAGGACTTCCACACGGAAGCGAATTCGCAACCGATGACGCCGCCGCCGAGCACGATGGCCTTCTTGGGGAGCGTTTCCATTTTCAGGGCATGATCAGAATTGATGACCTTCCCGCCAATTTCGAGGCCCGGGAGGGTGCGGGAGTAGGAACCGGTAGCCAGGATGATGTTCTTGCCGGTGTAGGAAGTGCCATCCACTTCAACCGTGTTGGTGGCGGTGAGCTTGCCTGCGCCCTCGATGACCGTGATGCCCTTGGATTTGATCAATCCCTGCAGGCCCTTGTACTTACCGGCAATGATGCCGTCCTTGTAGGCGTTGACCGCAGGCATGTCGATCGACTCGAATGTCGCCTTGATACCGTATTTCTCGGAGGAGCGCGCCGTGTCGGCGACCTCGGCCGAGTGCAGCAGGGCCTTGGTAGGGATGCACCCGTTGTGTAGGCAGGTGCCACCGAGTTTGCCCTTCTCGATGAGTCCCACGGTGAATCCCAGCTGGACGGCTCGGAGTGCGGCGGCATAGCCACCGCTGCCTCCGCCCAGAATCAGGATGTCGAATTCTTGCGCAGCTGCCGTATCGGCCACTTGGACGCTCCCTCGCGTAATCTGTGACGGGCTAGTGCGCCCGTCGGTTGATGATTTTGGCGGAATACTTGGTGTGATCAGGACTTACCCTATCCCCAGATCCGGCCGGCATCTACTTGATGAAGGGCGATCTCCGCCCTGATGTGGGCAGTCTCACCCCTGTTGCGGGGATGAGACTGCCCAGCAGGCTTACTTGGCGGTGGTGGCCATGTCTTCGGCGTATGCCAGCAGGGTGCGGACACCGACTCCGGTGGCTTCCTTAGGCGTGTAGCCGTGTGCGGCGCCTTCGTTGAAAGCAGGCCCGGCAATGTCCAGGTGCGCCCAGGGGATCTTCCGACCGTTGACTTCGCCGACAAACTCGCGCAGGAAGACCGCCGCGGTCATCATGCCGCCGAATTTCTCGCCAATGTTGGCAATGTCAGCCACCTGGGAGTCGAGGCTCGGGCGGAGCTCCTCAGGCAGGGGCATCGGCCAGAACAGCTCGCCGGACCGGTCCGCCGCACCCTTGACTGCATCAACCACGTCATCGTCGCCCATGACACCCGAGACGCGGCGCCCCAAAGCGATCATCTGGGCGCCGGTGAGGGTGGCAATATCGATGAGGGCATCCGGTGCCTCTTCGCTGGCAGCGGCCAGCGCGTCGGCCATTACCAGCCGGCCTTCGGCATCGGTGTTGAGGACCTCGACGGTGCGGCCACCGTAGGTGGTCATCACATCTGAGGGGCGCTGCGCGCTTCCCGATGGCATGTTCTCGGCGAGGCACAGCCAGCCGGTCACCTTGATGGGCAGGCCCAACTCGGCAATGGCGAGGACAGCGCTCAGCACGACGGCGGCGCCCGCCATGTCGAGCTTCATGGTCTGCATGCCAGCAGCAGGCTTCAGGGACAGTCCGCCCGAGTCGAAGGTGATGCCCTTGCCAACAAAGGCAAGGCTTTTGCTGGCCGAGCTGGGGGAGTACTCAATCTTGACCAGCCGGGGCTGGCGGGACGAGCCCTTCCCGACGCCGAGAATTCCGCCATAGCCTTCTTTTTCCAGGCGCTTCTCATCCAGCACCGTGACCTTGATCGGCAGACCCTTGGTCAGATCCTTGGCGGCCTGCGCGAAAGTTTCCGGGTACAGGTGGCTGGGTGGCTGGTTGACCAGCGAGCGGGTGATGTTGACGCCGCGGCCCAGGATGGCTGCACGGTTGAGGGCGGCCTTCAAGGACTTGTCCTGCGCGGCGGGAGTCACGATGGTGACGCTGCTGACCGGTTCCTTGGCGGGCGATCCGTTCTTTGCTGCCTGGGCGGAGCGGTGTTCAGTGTAGGAGTAGGCACCCATTGCTGCGCCCTCGGCCACTGCTGCGGCGTCGGCGACTGTCGGTGCGGGCAGCGCGATGGTCACCGAATCAAGTCCGATGAGCTGACGGATTGCAGCGCCAGCGGCACGGCGCAGTGCCTCGGGGGTGATCGCTCCGTCAGCTGGGAGACGGCCGACGCCGGTCAGCACCAGAATCTCCGCAGCGCTGCCCTCCAGGCCGGGCAGCCTGCGAACCTCGTCAGCGCCGCCGGTGATGCCGAGCATTGGGAGGGAGTCGGCAAGGGCAGCCGCGTCCTTCGCCGAGAGCGGGGAGTCGAGCAGGACTGGTCCGCCGGACTGTTGGCCGACGCCGATTACCAGGGCGTCACCGGCGGTCTTCTTGGAGTCCTTGGTGACAGCTGTCAGCTTGAGTTCGCTGGCGATATTCACTGGGTGTGTTCCTCACTTCCATGTGCTGGACAGATAGGTAGGTGAGCGCGTCATACCGCGCCTTTCCTCCATCGATCGTAGTCTGTAAAGGAACCTGGTGTCGGGCGGAATGAATGTACGTCCCCCTGACGTTGTAACGGGTACTGAAAGCCGAGAACCTTGTTAGGAGGGGAAATGCTTAATCCAGAGACTCTGTTCAACGCAAACGCTGACCTGATCGACGGGCAGCAGCTGCGAGGACTTCCTCTTCTTGCTGGATTCACCGGATTTGTCGACGCGGGCCACGTGGTGTCCCAGGTCATCGAGGAAATGCTCACCACCCTGGATCACGAGCTGGTGGCGGTCTTCGACGCCGACCAGTTGATCGATTACCGCAGCAGGCGGCCTCGCATCACCTTCGCCGAGGATCACCTCGCGGACTATCACCCTCCCCGGCTTGAACTCCACCGGGTCTATGACGGGATGGGCGTTCCGTTCCTGCTGCTCGCCGGATTTGAGCCGGATCTGCAGTGGGAGCGGTTTATTAGTGCGGTCACCGGTCTTGTGGACCGGTTCGAGGTTCCCCTGGTGTCCTGGATCAATTCGATTCCCATGCCGGTACCGCATACCCGTCCCCTCGGAGTGACCGTGCACGGCAACCGTCCGGACCTGATCGAGGGGATGAACACGTGGCGTCCCACAGCAGAGCTACAGGCATCGGTGGGGCATCTGCTGGAGTTGCGTCTGATCGAGTCGGGACACGACGTCGTGGGTTACGTCGTACACGTCCCCCACTACCTTGCCGAGGCCGAGTACCCTCCTGCAGCTGTCACGGCCCTGGAATACCTGGGTGCTTCGGCGTCCCTGGTGCTTCCCACCGACCGGTTGCGTGAGGCAGGCCGGGATGTTGAACGGCAGATCGCCCGTCAGGTTGACGGGTCTGCCGAGGTCAGTGGAGTAGTCAGCACGCTGGAGAAGCGCTTCGACGAGCGCGCCGGAAGCGCCGAGCGCCGGTCGCTGCTGGTGAAGGACAATAGCGAGCTCGCTGACGCTGACGAGATTGGTGCGGCGGTCGAGGCATACCTGGCGAGTCCACAGGCCGCAGACGAGTCGGAGCAGCTACTCGAAGAGGACCGCAAAGCCGAGGACCTCGCTGACCCCGCCGGCGGCGACACCGAGGGTGACGACAACCCGTCACGGTGAGCCCGCATCGGCACCGACTAGTCCTCGACAGCGCCGAATCAGGTGCAGTTATTCACATGGCGGTGAGACCGGACCCGTAGCGGGGTGACAACAGCCATGCTCATGCCATGACTTCAACATCCCCACCGCCGGAGCAGCCCTTCAAGGTCACGTCTGCTGCTGACATTCTCAGCTACATCCTCCACACCTTGGGTTTTCAGCCGGAAGAAAGCCTCGTGCTCCTGACCATGTGTGGGAAGCGGGTCGGGGCAACGCTGCGCGTGGACCTTCCGGCGAATAATCTGGATCCGGACGGCTACGCCGCAGGTATCTGTTCAATCCTCGCCTCGGATACCACCGCTGACGGTTCACTGCTGGCCGTCTATACCAGGGAACCGTTGACCCGCACCGGAGCGCCACCCCGCAGGGACCTGGTGCGAAGCCTCACCCGATGCCTCGACGGCGTGGGGCTGCAATTGCGCGACGGTTGGTTGGTCACCGACACCATGTGGCGGGACTACTTCTGCGCTGACCCGAGTTGCTGTCCACCGTCGGGGCATTCGATCGAGAGCGTCCTGACGAGCCCGTTGAACGCTGAGCTGACTTTCCGCGGCAGCAGCTTTGCTGACTCTCTGGGCGCCGCAGTTGAATCGGACCTTCCCGCGGCGTGGACTGATCCAGCGGACCTGGCAAAGCTCTGTCGAGACGAGCAGGCGACACTTGGGCATCGTTGGACAACTCCAAACCAGGCCGCCGCCACCCTCCGGCTATGGGACTGCCTGCTGGCCCGCACCGCATCCACGGTGCCGATCACCGAGGTCGGGGTAGCCGCCCATCTCCTCGCCTCACTGGTTTCCCGTCCCATCCGTGACGCCGTTCTGGTCCTTGCAGCGCTGGGCTGGGAGGCCGCAGCGAACGGTCTGGAAGGCAACACCGTGCGCCCTACCGGCACCGGCCCCGCCCACCTGCCGGCATCGGCGCGGACGCTGCTCGGCCTCGACCCGGACCAGCCGCTGCCCGTCGAGCCAATGGAGTCCGCACAGGCTCACGCGCGGGACTTCTGCGATGTTCTGATCGGGCAATACAGAGGGCAACTGCAGTGGGGGCAGGTTGATGCTGCCCACACCCTGTTCAGTCGGCTGTCAGCTGTTGCGGTGGGCGAACCACGCGCCGCCCTGCTCACCATGCTGGGCTGGATCGAGTGGGCCAGGGGTCGGGGGTACCGGGCGCATGTCTATCTGGGCGAAGCCATGGCGGAAATACCGGGGTATTCACTTGCTGAACTTCTCGAGGAGGTGGTGGCTCGCGGCATGCTCGCCGAATGGTCACGCGACAGAGATCTGGCGTGGCGCAATGGTGCGCCACACGCTGCGTAACCGGTTGCGAAGGACCCGATTTGGGTGGGTCGCTGATTTATCGAAGCCCATGAATCGTGCGACAATAGGAACCGAGACCCGGTCGGGTTCGTGTATCAAGTAGTGTTTTACTCTGTCAGATCGGCCATTCTTCGCAGGATGGTTGGGAATAGGGCAGAGGGCGGGACGGTTCCACTTCAATGAGGAACGCCCCGTTTAGCCGCTTGAATTCATTCACGGACTTGACAGGGTCATAGTGGTGTTGCCCCCTTGGTAACATCACAGACGCCGTATGAAAGGTTCTCTGTGTCGGCCAAGAAGACAACTGCACCGGATGTAACAGAACCCGGAGCAACGACCACCAAACGCCGGGCCGCCCCCAAGAAGGCGGCACCGAAGACCGCTGCTGCCAAGCCGCTATCAGCGCGGGCAGCCAAAGCCGCTGCCGCCCAGAACGCCGCGGCCGCCGAGGTCGAAGACGATAGCCCCGAGCTTGACGCCGCCGGTAACCCGGTCGAGCCTGCCGAAACCACCGAACGGGCCGCAGCCGAGGCTGAGACCAAGGCCGGATCTGGCTTCGTCTATTCAGACGCCGACGACGACGACGCCCCTGCCCAGCAGGTCATCTCAGCGGGTGCCACCGCTGACCCCGTCAAGGACTACCTGAAGCAGATCGGCAAGGTGGCCCTCCTGAATGCGGAGCAGGAAGTTGATCTTGCTTTGCGCATCGAGGCTGGCCTCTTCGCCGAGGAGAAGCTGGCGGCCGATAAGGATGCGGCCAAGCCGCTCGATCCGAAACTACGCCGCGAACTCGAATGGGTCATCCATGACGGCAAGCGGGCGAAAAACCACCTGCTGGAAGCCAACCTTCGTCTGGTTGTCTCCCTGGCCAAGCGTTACACCGGCCGCGGCATGCTGTTCCTCGACCTCATCCAGGAGGGCAACCTCGGTCTGATCCGTGCCGTCGAGAAATTCGACTACACCAAGGGCTTCAAGTTCTCCACCTACGCCACCTGGTGGATCCGTCAGGCGATCACCCGCGCCATGGCCGACCAGGCGCGGACCATTCGTATTCCGGTTCACATGGTCGAGGTCATCAACAAGCTGGCCCGTGTGCAGCGCCAGATGCTCCAGGATCTCGGCCGCGAACCGACACCTGAAGAGCTGGCCCTTGAACTGGATATGACTCCCGAGAAGGTTGTCGAGGTCCAGAAGTATGGCCGCGAACCCATTTCGTTGCACACGCCGCTGGGCGAAGACGGTGATTCTGAATTCGGTGACCTCATTGAGGACTCCGAGGCAGTGGTGCCCGCGGATGCGGTCAGCTTCACCCTGTTGCAGGAACAGTTGCACTCGGTTCTTGACACCCTGTCGGAACGCGAAGCAGGGGTCGTGGCGATGCGCTTCGGCCTGACTGATGGTCAGCCGAAGACGTTAGACGAAATCGGGAAGGTCTACGGGGTGACGCGTGAGCGGATCCGCCAGATCGAATCGAAGACCATGTCGAAGCTGCGCCACCCATCGCGGTCCCAGGTGCTGCGCGACTACCTGGACTAGGACTCGCTATGGGGTTGGGAAACCAGCCCCATAGCAAAAAGTACCCCCACACATCAGTGTGGGGGTACTTTCGATTTAACGGGTCCGGATTGCCGGCCCGTCGGTGGTGCTCTTAGTCTTCGCTTACCGGTCCGGGTGCTGCATTCAGACGGTTGGTCTCATCCTGCCACTCGGACGTCAGCGGACGCAGATTCGACTCGACGGAACGTGCGTGGTGGCCACAGAAAAGCAGCTCACCACCGGAGGACTGAAGAACTGCGCGCACATAGGCTTGGGCTCCGCAGCGGTCACAGCGGTCCAGCGCGGACATCTCGCGGGTTGCTACTGCTGTTGTCATGATTGCCTCCTTAGTGGTTCCTGTAGTTCATATAACCACTATTCGTTGCCGTTCTATTGCAGGCTGGGTGGTCTTTCGCTGAGCGCGTAGCATAGACCGACGTCGTCACACCTTTGCCGCTTGATCTGCGGCCCGCCTAAGCCGAACAACCCGGGTGGGGGAATATGCTTAAGCCATGCGTCCGGAGGCCCCCGGCGCGGCGCCCGAAGACCGGTGTCGCCTCTCACCTGTACCCCCTGCCAAGGAGTCTCACCCAACGTGGCGCCACCAAGCACCGAATACAACGCCCGGCACCTATCCGTCCTGGAAGGCCTTGAAGCCGTCCGTAAACGGCCCGGCATGTATATCGGGTCAACTGATTCCCGCGGATTGATGCACTGTCTCTGGGAGATCATCGACAACTCGGTGGATGAGGCACTCGCCGGACACGGCCAAAGCATCAAGGTGATACTCCACCCGGACGGTTCGGTCGAGATTCACGACGACGGGCGGGGCATTCCGGTGGACGCGGAACCCAAGACCGGTCTGAGCGGCGTCGAGGTGGTCTTCACAAAACTGCATGCCGGCGGAAAATTCGGTGGCGGTTCGTACACGGCCTCCGGCGGCCTCCACGGTGTCGGCGCCAGCGTGGTCAACGCCCTGTCAGCCCGACTGGATGTCCAGGTTGACCGCGGCAGCAAGACCTACCAGATGTCGTTCAGGCGTGGCGAACCTGGCCGTTTCTTGGACGCGAAGTCACCGTCACCGACCGCCAAGTTCGAACCGTTCCTCGAAAGCTCCCGGCTCGAGGTGGTCGGCACCACCAAACGGGGTGTGACAGGTACCCGGATCCGGTACTGGGCTGACCGGCAAATCTTCACCCCGGACGCAAAATTCTCCTACGAGGAACTCCAGGCACGGGCCCGCCAAACCTCCTTCCTGGTCCCAGGGCTGAGGATCACCCTCCGTGACGAGCGGCGCCTCCCTGGCACCGCAGCCGAGGCGGGAGCGTTGGAGGAAGTCTTCCAGCACGACGGCGGAATCTCGGAGTTCACCACCTTCCTCGCAGCGGACAGCGCGGTGACCGATGTGTGGCGCCTGCACGGCTCAGGCCGGTTCAAGGAGTCGGTGCCGGTGCTGGGCGAGAACGGGCATAGCGAGATCGCCGAGGTGGAACGCGATTGCGAGGTGGACATCGCGTTGCGCTGGGGGATCGGCTACGACACCACGGTGAAGAGCTTCGTGAACATCATTGCCACTCCCAAGGGCGGCACCCACCAGAGCGGTTTCGAACAGTCCCTCCTGAAGTCCTTCCGCAAAGTGATCGAGGCCAACTCTCGAAAGCTCAAGGCCGGCAACGACAAGATCGAGAAGGATGACGTCTTCGCCGGACTGACAGCGGTCCTGACCGTGCGTCTGGCAGAGCCCCAATTTGAGGGCCAGACCAAGGAAATCCTGGGCACTTCCGCGGTGCGGGCAATCGTCGCGAAAGTGGTCGAAAAGGAGATTCTGGCCAAGCTCAACTCCACGGCCCGGGGCGACAAGGCCCAGAGCGCGCTCCTGCTGGAAAAAGTTGTTGCCGAGATGAAATCCCGGATCTCGGCGCGGGTACACAAGGAAACCCAGCGGCGAAAAAACGCCCTGGAAACGTCCTCAATGCCATCGAAGCTGGCCGACTGTCGGATTGACGACGTCGAACGGTCCGAACTGTTCATCGTCGAGGGTGACAGTGCGCTGGGCACCGCCAAGCTCGCCCGCTCCTCCGACTATCAGGCGTTGCTACCCATCCGGGGCAAGATCCTGAACGTACAGAAGGCATCGGTGGGGGACATGCTCGCCAACGCCGAGTGTGGGGCGCTGATCCAGGTGGTGGGCGCCGGGTCGGGCCGCAGCTTCCAGCTGGACGCAGCGCGGTATGGGAAAGTGATCCTGATGACCGACGCCGACGTTGACGGCGCCCACATCCGCACGCTGCTCCTCACCCTTTTCTTCCGGTACATGCGGCCGCTCGTAGACGCCGGCCGGGTGTATGCGGCGGTCCCGCCGTTGCACCGGGTCGAGGTGGTCAACCACGGGTCAAAAACGAATGACACCATCTACACCTACTCCGAGCAGGAACTCTCCCGGCTGCTGGCAGAGTTGGAAAAGCAGGGCAAGCGTTACAAGGAACCCATCCAGCGGTACAAGGGGCTCGGTGAGATGGACGCCGAGCAGCTGGCGGAAACCACCATGGACCCGAGGCACCGGACTCTTCGGCGGGTGCGGATCCAGGAAGCCGAATCGGCTGAGCGGGTGTTCGATCTGTTGATGGGCAGCGACGTCGCCCCGCGCAAGGATTTCATCGTGGCTGGCGCCGCCTCCCTGGACCGGGAGCGGATTGACGCCTGACCCCTCGTGGGGTCAAGTCCCGCCAAGGGCACAAGGTCAGTCGGATAAGTCTTGCTACGGATTTGTCAGCGGACTTCGATGGTCCCCATCATGCCGAGGTCTTCGTGATCCAGGATGTGGCAGTGGTAGACGGAGCGTCCGCGGAAATCGTTGAAAGCCACCCGAACTTTTACACTTCCGTTGGCGGGCACGTTCACCACGTCCCGCCATATCGTTGTGTTCGCTACCTGACCGTTTTCTTCAATAGTTTGCATCGGCCAGACGTGCAGGTGGAACGGGTGGTCCATGGGGCCCGTGTTGGTCAGCGTCCATTCCTCCACATTCCCGGCCGCTACCGTTGTGTCTGTTCTGTCCCGGTTAAATTCGTTGCCGTTAATGGTGAAACGCATCATGCCCATGCCCATGCCCCCGCCCATGCCCCCGCCGGCCATGACGATTTCCCGGCGTGCCGCGATAGGGGCTAACCTCAGGTCTCCCAGTCCCTTCTGCGTGGTCGGGGCTGTCAGGGATGCGACCGGTTCGCCGGACACGTGGAGGGTGGCCAGCGCGAAGCCGTCGGGGCGGCCGGCCGGGTTGTTGCGTGCTCCGGATTCGCGTCCCGTCATTCCCGGTGCCCTTCCCCGGCGCTGGTAGAACGCTCGGAGCACGGAATCACCGGCCGGGATGGAGATGAGAAGATCGGCCCGGTTTCCGGGCAGCAGGAGAAGTCGATCCACGCTCTCGGGTGTTGGCAGGCGCCCGGAGTCCATGCCGAGAAGCTGCAGTTGCCCCTCGTCGACCTGTAGGCGGAGGTAACGGGACACGCACGTGTTGATGATGCGCCACCGTTCCCGTTGCCTGGGGCGGGCACTTAATTGCGGGTTGCTTTGCCCGTTGACCAGGACCAGTTCACCTTCCCGGCCCATCATCCGTTCCATCGCCGGGACTGCGACGATGTTTCCCAGTCTGTCCAGGGTGGTGTCCGAAATGACCAGTACCCGTTCCGTACTCACCTCGATGGGTTCCACATCCTCAACGATGATTGCTCCAAAGAGCCCGGCGAAGATCTGATCGGCGACCATGCCGTGGTGGTGTGGGTGGTACCAGTACACGCCAGGTGGATGATCCTCTGGGAGTTTGTATTCGTAGTTGAAGGTGTTGCCGGGGTCGACTGAGATGAAGACATTGTCCCCATTGTCTTCGGGAGAGACGTGAAGCCCGTGAACGTGCAGGTTGGTGGGCTGGTCCAGGTTGTTGACGAGTCTGATCTTGAGGACATCGCCAGCTTGTACGCGGAGTGTCGGGCCGGGGATACCCCCGTTGTAACCGAGGGCTGCGGCCTGTCGGCCGGCCAGCAATATTTGTCCCGGTGCGGCTTCCAGCCGTACCTGTAGCTGACCGTTGTTGCTTCGTAACACTGGAGGTTGGATTAGTTCGCTTCCCGTGACGGGTGGCTCCCGCGTTGTTAGAGTCCAGATCAGGCCTGCACCTCCAGTCGCCGTCCCCGCGATGCCGAGTCCCCCCAGTAGCAGCGCTTGGCG
This sequence comes from Arthrobacter sp. Sr33, assembly GCF_054511195.1. Classification (NCBI taxonomy): domain Bacteria; kingdom Bacillati; phylum Actinomycetota; class Actinomycetes; order Micrococcales; family Micrococcaceae; genus Arthrobacter; species Arthrobacter sp. Sr33. The sequence goes on from NZ_JBTNDD010000009.1 coordinate 140,183, forward strand.
GCGGCTGATGGGGGGTTTGCTACGGGCCCTCACCGAGAACTTCGAGCTGTTCGCGGTACTCTTCGGCGGTGAGTTCTCCCTTCGCGAAGCGCTCGTCCAGGATCTGGTGGGCGGTGCTCCGGCCGTGGGGCGGGCCGCCCACCCCTGAGGCATCCCGTGACGCGTATCCGACACGGCCTCCGTTGCCAAGGACCCTGACTGCGAGCAGTACCAACAGCACAATCCCGATGATCAGGAGGACGCCCCAAAGCCACATCCACGCTGATCCCTGCCCATAACCCCACATCATGCCGGATACCTTTCACCTCGAGATGATTTCCAGTCTCCGCCTAGCGTCGGCCCAAAAGTAGAGTCTTAGGTCCCAATCGGTCCCAGGGTGACTTCAGTCGCTGCGGGATCCGGGTACCCGGATCAACCCTTGACATATACCCCTAGGGGGTATACCTTATGAGTACCCAAGTGGGAAGTCCGGCCCTAAGGGGGCCGCTTACTCCCAGAAGGTCCCTCAAGCAGCTGTAGCCAACGTGAATGACCCGGATGGCTACACCCGCTGATTCTCGAACAACCATTCCTCACTTTTTGGAGACCCTCATGTGCGGCACTTCTTCCGAACTGACCCTGACCGACACATCATCTTCCGGATGTGCCTGCTGCGCCCCCCAGGACAGCAAAGCCAAAACGGTTCCCCAGGCTGGCAGCATCAGCGCCAGTTTCGGTGTCGCTGGCCTGACCTGTGGGTCGTGCGCGTCCCGGGTTAGCTCTGCAGTCGGCGGGATTGATGACGTCACCGACGCCCAGATTGATCTCGTGTCCGGCGGGACCTCCACGGTCACCGTTTACAGTAACGAGGCGGTTCCCTCAGCAGCAGTACGCTCGGCGGTCGAGCAGGCCGGGTACCAGCTTTTGAGCGCCTGACTTTTTCCCTGGTCCGGCCGGATTTCCCGGGCGCGAGGTGGATCTCACCGATTCTGGGTACGGATGAACACCCTCGGGTGTGCTTCTGCCCGATGCGGCAGATAAAGTCACCGACGCGGGAATTGAAACCGTCTTCGTGGCCGTTCCCGAAGCTCATCCGGCCGGGCTAACCAATTGAAGCCACTCACGCCAACCTGATGAAGCCTGGGAGCGCATATGCGCCGACGGAAGGCTCAGCGCAGTAGTCTGCTGATTGCCTGTGTTGCTTCCTTGACCTTCGCGTCGACGGCTTCGGAGGACCCAGTGGTTTTGGCTTCTTGGGCTGCGGTGACGACGCAGTGTTGCAAGTGGTTTTGCAGCAGGCCCAAACTCACGGCGTGCATGGCACTGTTGACCGCCGCGACCTGGGTGAGAATGTCGATGCAGTACTGATCTTCGTCGACCATCCGTGCTATCCCACGGACCTGTCCTTCAATGCGCTTCAGACGCCGCAAATAGGCCGCCTTGTCCGGGGAATAACCGTGCACCGCACCGGCGGTAACCGGCTGATCCGCGACGGTGGACTCCGGCGCGGGGACTTCCGTGGCAGCTGCCCCAGGGGTGTCATCGGTACTGTTCCGAGGTCCGGCTCCGGCGTTCACGGCGCTATCCTTTCAATGCTCCGACCTGTTCTGGTCGGACCCAGATGAGGCCGTTGGTACGTCCTCGACCATGCGCTCTGCGCGGCCTTTATAAGTATCATCGACGATCCACCCCGCCGTGAACGCTCGATAGATGAAATAGGTTCCCTGGAGGGTCGGCGGCCCGCGGGTGCGGTGATCCTTGAAAATCCCGTTACCCTAACGTGACTTCGATACCACGGTGGGGTATTCTCATTCGAGTGATCCCGGCACCCCGCCGAGATCACATTCCCGCGCAGAATGCCGAGCCCTGCCGCTGCACCGGGACCCGTTCGCACAATCCAGATGGCAGGGACGGGGGAACCACGTTTCCACCGGGCCACCGCACGCGGTGACCCTCGGGGTTAAGTCGATCTGACTATCCAGTGCTAGACCTGCAGCATCGTTCGCGATGGCAGGCGTAGCCCATAGGTAGAGGACGGCCGGGTGACTCCCATCCGAACCCGACAGCTCACCCCGCAGGCATGGGAGAGGCAAACAATCATGTCACGTCAGTCCATTTCGGCACGCCACCGCGCCGCCACCACCCACTCCATCGCCCTCGAGGGTCTGACCCAGTCGGCCAGGACCAAGGCCGTAGCACTGGGCAAGCCAGCCATCATCGCCGTCGCGACCGGCAGCCTCGTCTTCTCCGTCGGAGCGACCGCCCACGCAGGAACCTACACCCAGGGCGCAGCCACCACCGCTCCGGCAGTCTCAGCACCCGCAACAGGAGTCCACACTGTCGCATCCGGAGACACGCTGGGAGCGATCGCCGCATTGCACGGTATTAACCTCGACACCCTGTTGGCGCAAAACGGCCTGTCCTACGCTTCAATCATCTACCCAGGTCAGCAGATCCAGCTCACCGGCGGCGCAGCCGTCAGCGCAGCCGCCGTTCCAGCAGCAACTGCAAGCCAGGCGTTCTACTCAACACCTGCACCAGCACCCGCCGCACCGGCAGTAGTTGCAGCACCAGCCGCACCCGCTGCCGATGCGGCACCAGCAATGATGACACTGGCCTCCGGTGCCATCACCCCGATCGCACCCGCAGCCAAGGCAGCTCCGGCCAGCGGAGTTGGCGCAGCACTGGTCGCCTCGGCCTATGGGCAGCTCGGTTCCATCCAGGACTGCACCATCCTCGTCGAACGCGCTCTGCGCTCCATCGGCCTGAACGTCGGCGACCTTGGACCCCTGCAGTTCGACCAGTACGGAACCCGGGTCTCCAGCCCCGCGCCCGGCGATCTCGTCGTCCGCCCCGGCCACATTGCCATCTACGTCGGCAACGGCAAGGTCATCAGCAGCGGCATGAACGGATCAAACCTCACCATCGAGCACCCACTATCCGACCTCGGCGGTTCATACTTCGTACGAGTCAACGGCTAATACCCTGACTCACGGAGTTTCTTTGTGAACTGAACTGAAAGTGGCGGGTGTCCTGGACGGAGGGCACCTGCCACTTTCGTATCTCCGGAAAGCAGATAGTGCCACACGATCCGCTCCCATGACTACTCGTCATGGCACCTGCCACGAGCCAACTCATTAGCTCGCCGAGCTACCCCCCCACTTTGGGGCGCGGATTATTTCCACAGTTCCTGTACCAGCCGCGCCGGATGCCGCGACTAAGTGTCCCAACGATCACCGACGGTCACTGAGAGTATCTAGCCAATCCCAGTGACCGTGCCCGATCAGTGGGAGCATTGCTCATAAAACCAGCGCCAGGCAGCGCTAACCCAGCACCCAGGGGGCAATCAGCAGTAGCGTCGGCGCCCCCAGTAGCAGTCCCGAGGCGCCGAGGGCGGCCGCCCGCTGGGGCAGCGACAAGGGCGGCTGCGGAGTGAGTAGCCGGTGAATCCGGTTAAGGGTGGCACCAGCATCCTGGTCAGGGGTCGCGCCGGGAGCAAGCGCCGTCACCGCAAACGAGTCACCGTGGGCGAAACCGCCCTGCTGGTCGGGCAGCGACCCGGAGGCGACGATAGCGATCGCCCGGGCCAGGACTGGCTCCCGAACCTGCTTCAGAGCCTCGTCGTCGGCGAGCATCTCGATCAACTCGTTGACAGCCCGCTGCGCCAGTTGTGACGTGGGCAGCCACGGGAGGGCCGCGCGCCAGGCCGCAAACGCCCACAGGAGTAGGTGATGTCGCTGGTGGAGGTGCGCCCGCTCGTGCACCAGTACGGCGTCGAGTTCGGCGGGGGTCAGCAGGTCGAGGAGCCCGTCGGAGAGCACGGTCACTGATCTGGCACCACCCGGAAGGCAATAGGCCACAGGGGTGGGATGGTTGATCACCAGCGTTGCCGGCCGGTTTGCTGCCGGGGAGCTGAGCAGGTTCAGCATGTCCCGGTGTCGCTTACGCTGCCCACGAATCTTGGCGTAAGTCAGCAGCAGGGTAAAGATCAGGTGGGCGCTGAGCAGCCCAGCGGCGCTCAGGGCGAAGACGTGGACCAGGCCGAGCGTGTCGACCGGCTGGTTGGCAAACGCCATGTCGCCGAAGCGGCCAAGGGCTTCCACCAGGTTGTCGCCGAGCGGGTCGAGACCCCAGACCAGCATCGCGCCAATCATTGACAGTCCGCCCGCGAGGGCGATCGCCTGCCACAGAATCATCGCCGTAAACGGTGAACGGGTGGGCCACTTTGCCCGAGACAGGGCTACCGGCGCAGGCCAGGCGAGGACGACGGCGAGCCCGGCCAAAAAATGGGCGGCCCAAAACATCCGTTCAGCTGCCGAGCAGTTTGCGCAGAGCCTGTGCCTCGCTGTCGGAAACGCTTCCGATGAACCGTGCCAGGACTGCTTCCCGGTCTGGGGCGGTGACGAGGACTTCGTGCATCAACTCGGCGGTGTGTTCCTCCCGGCTGGTGATCGCACGGTAGCGGTGCGGGCGGGTTTCCCGCTCCCGTTCCACGAGCCCCTTCTTCTCCAGCCGTGAGAGGACAGTCAGGACTGTCGTGACGGCGAGCTCCTTGCCCACGGCTTCCTTCGTCGCCAACGCCAGCATGTCGCGCAGTGCGTTCGCGGTCAGTGCCCCGGGGGTGCCCCACAGCAAATCCATCACTGTGCGTTCGAGTTCTCCGAGGGTGGCCATGCAAGTCCTTCGCTAAAATTGTGGATGAGTACTTCAAATCTACTCTCTTTTTCGCCAAGGTTCTACATGCGGTAGAACAAGATGTCGGTTGCTCAGCCGATGGTTGACCGTCCCGGTGATTTAGGCTTTTGCCATGACAAAGCCAGAATCGGACTTCTTTCCCTCCGGCACGCCGCTGCATTGGCGTGCCATCACGCCTAATGATCTGGGTAGTTGGCATGAGCTGCTGCACCGGATGGCCAAGGAAGACCAGCCGGACTGGGTGGAGGAGCGGGCCGACCTGGAGCAGATACTGGGCTCATCGAAAACCGACCCGGCAAAGGACACCATCCTGGGTCTCGACGATGCGGGTGTGCCCCGCGCCGTGGGGGTAATCCAGCGGAATCCCGGGTCCACTGTGGTTTACAGTATGGGTGGGGTTGACCCCGCCAGGCGCCGGCAGGGGATCGGTACCGCACTCTACTCCTGGCAGGCGGGGCGCGCGCGTCGCCGGTTGGACGACGACGGCGCCGGGGCAGGAGTGCTGCGTACCTACGCGGAGGAACGGGTGCCATCCCAGCTCGCGCTGATGGAAGCTACCGGCAACGCCGTCGTCAGGTATTTCACGGAGATGACCCGTCCGCTGCAGACGGAGATCCCCGAAGTCGATATTGCAGCCGGACTGCAGATTGTCACGTTCTCGGACGATCTGTCCGAGGCGGTGCGGCTCGCCCACAACGAGGCGTTCCAGGACCACTGGGGGAGTGAACCACGTGACGAGGAGTCCTGGCGGTTCACCGTGACGCACCCCGAGTTTAAACCCGAATGGAGCCTCGCGGTGGTGGACGAGGCGTCCGGCGAAGTGGCTGCCTACCAGCTGGCCAGTTACGATCCCGCGTCCGGGGAACTGCTGGGCCACACCGAGGGCTACACCGACCTGCTGGGAGTGCGGCGGAAATGGCGGGGCCTGCGGCTCGCCCCGGCCCTGCTGGTCGAGGCGATGCGCCGCTTCAAAGCTGACGGCATCGAGCACGCTGGCCTGGGCGTCGATACCGAGAACCCGTCGGGTGCCCTCGGCCTGTACGAACGTCTGGGTTACGAAGCCACCCACCGGGTCAGGGTGTACGAACTGCGCATCTAAACCATGGACGCGATTGGCCCCGGCCAACCATAGCCGGGGCCAACCCTAGACCGGGGCCAACCATAGCCGGGGCCAACCCTAGACCGGGGCTAACCCTAGACGAGGCTGGGTCCGATCGAGTCGACTGACTGGCTCAGGGTGACACCAGAACCGTCACGGCGCCCGTGTTCGGTGGGGAGGGCCCTGGACACACCGGAAGCTGACGCGGCTTTTGCCGGACCGTGTCCGGCCCAGGCGAGCAGCAGGATGTCCTCATCCTTGAGGAACCGGTGGGCCCGGACCCCCGCTGTAGCCCTACCCTTGGTCGGATACTCCGCGAAATCGGTCACCTTGACCGATCCAGCCGAGGTGCCCGGCAGCGCTCCGCTCGCGGCGGCAATCGTCACGACGACGGCGGCCGAATCCTCGGCACCCACAGCGCCGAAGTGGATGACCGAGTCACCGGATCCCAGTTTGATGCCTGCCATACCACCGGCGGTGCGGCCCTGCGGACGGACGGTCGATGCGGGGAAACGCAGCAGCTGCGCCTGGGCCGTGATGAAGACCAGCAGGTCCTGGTCACTGGCCGCGGCCAGGCCCACCACCTTGTCTTTGGGCTTGAGGGAAATGATCTCCCATTCGTCGCGGTTCAATGGATACTCGGGGGCAACCCGTTTCACCACGCCCTGCGCACTGCCCAGGGCGATTACCGCGTCGAGCGGTGCCAACCCCACCAGGGATTCCCCGGGCAGCAGGGTCATGAACTCCTGCGCCGGTACGCCGCCCGCCAGATTGGGAATCCCGGCGGTTGGTGCGAGAGCAGACATATCCATCACCTGAAGGCGCAGCATTCGCCCGGCCGAGGTGACCGCTCCAACCTCCGCCCTCGCCGTTGAACGAATCACCGAACTGAACACGTCGTGCTTGACCCGTTGCCCGCCCTCACCGAACGGTTCCTGGTCGGCGGTGCGTGCCAGCTGTCCCGACGTCGACAGGATCACCCAGCAGGGATCGTCAGCAATTTCCAGGGGTAACGGCGTCGTTTTCCCGCCGGGCGATATAGCCGCGGGCATCACCGTGCCCTTCAGCGGTGCACTGGACTCGGACTCCAGCAACACCGTGCGACGGGGGGTGGCGAACTTCGCCGCCACCTCTGCAAGTTCCTCCGACAGGAGGGCACGCAGCTTCTCTTCCGAGCCGAGCAGTTCCTCCAGCAGGGCAATCTCCCGGCGCAGTTCGTCCTGCTCCTTCTCCAACTCGATGCGTGAATACTTGGTCAGCTGACGCAGCCGAAGCTCAAGAATGTAGTTCGCCTGCAGCTCGGTCAGATCATAGATCGACATCAGCCGTTCCCGGGCCTGGGCCGACTCATCCGAAGAGCGAATGATCTGGATGACCTCGTCAATATCGACGATCGCGATCAGCAGACCCTCGACCAGGTGAAGCCTGTCCTTCTTGCGTCCCAGCCGGTAGGCGGTGCGGCGGCGGACCACCGACAGTCGGTGCTTGATGTAGACCTGCAGCAACTCCACCAGGCCGAGTGTCCGGGGCTGACCGTCAACGAGGGTCACATTGTTGATGCCGAACGAATCCTCCATCGGCGTGTACCGGTACAGCTGGGCCAGCACGGCGTTGGGGTTGAAGCCGTTCTTCAGCTCGATCACCAGGCGCAGCCCGTGACGCCGGTCGGTCAGGTCCACAATGTCGGAGATGCCCTGGAGCTTCTTCGATGTGACGGCGTCTTTGATCTTCTCGATGATCTTTTCGGGGCCCACCGTGTAGGGCAGCTCAGTCACCACGAGGCCGGTGCGCCGGGCGGAAAGCTGCTCGATTCCCACGGTGGCCCTGGTTTTGAAGGACCCACGGCCGGTCGCATAGGCGTCCCGCACACCCTCAAGCCCCACGATTTTACCGCCACTGGGAAGGTCCGGTCCGGGGATGAAACGCATCAGGTCATCGAGCCCGGCGTCAGGGTTGGCGATCAGGTGCCGGGCTGCCGCGATTACCTCGCCCAGGTTGTGGGGGGCCATGTTCGTCGCCATACCGACGGCGATGCCGGTCGCCCCATTGACCAGCAGGTTGGGGAAGGCGGCGGGGAGCACCTCCGGCTGCATGAGCTGGTTGTCGTAGTTCGGGACGAAGTCCACCACGTCTTCGTCGAGGTGGTCGGTCATGGTGAGGGCCGCCGCGGCGAGGCGGGCCTCGGTGTAGCGGGGGGCGGCTGGGCCGTCATCGAGTGACCCGAAGTTGCCGTGCCCATCGATCAGGGGCAGGCGCAGCGAAAAGTCCTGTGCCATGCGGACCATTGCGTCGTAAATCGCGGCGTCGCCGTGCGGGTGGAGCTTACCCATCACTTCGCCCACGACCCGGGCGGACTTCACATGGCCACGGTCCGGGCGCAGCCCCATATCGGTCATCATGTACAGGATGCGCCGCTGCACGGGTTTCAGCCCGTCCCTGGCATCGGGTAGGGCCCTGGAGTAAATCACCGAGTACGCATACTCAAGGAAAGAGCCTTCCATTTCGGAAGTGACGTCAATGTCGATGATGTTCTCGGTGTAATCCACCGGGGCTGCTGTGCTTTGGCGCCTGGCCATGATCGGATGGTCCTCGGGTTGTGAAAAAGGGTAGGTGCTGCCAAGGGTAATGACGTGAACGCCGAACGCCCACTAGGGTGAGTCTATGGCGGCTGACGGACATTACCCGGAATATTGGGAGGCCGACGTCGTGTTGCGGGACGGCGCCACTGCACATTTGCGGCCGATTTCGCCCGATGATGCGCCAGCAATGCAGCACTTCCACATGCAACAGTCCGAGAACTCGATCTACCTGAGGTTCTTCACCTACAAGTCCTCGCTGAGCAACAAAGAGCTCAAACGATTCACTGAGGTGGACCACCGGGACCGCGTGGCGTTCGTCGTCACCCGCGGTACGGACATTCTGGGTATTGGGCGGTACGACCGGCTCGATGACCCCACCGAAGCCGAGGTCGCCTTCAACGTCTCTGATGCCCACCAGGGCAGGGGGTTGGGGTCGATCCTGCTCGAACACCTCGCCGCGGCTGCCCGGGAGAACGGCATCAGCCGGTTCTCGGCAGAGGTCCTGCCGGAAAACCGCAAGATGATCACCGTCTTCGCTGAGGCCGGCTACGAGGTGCAACGGCGCTTCGACGACGGCGTGGTGATGCTGGAGTTCAACATCGACCCCACCGAGAAGTCACGCGCCGTGATGGAGTCCCGGGAACACCGCGCCGAGGCACGCAGCGTCGCCGGACTGCTCTCGCCGTCGTCGGTCGCTGTAATCGGTGCCAGCCGCGAGTGGGGGACCGTCGGGTATTCCTTCCTGGAACACATCATCGATGGCGGCTACACCGGTGACGTGTATGCGGTGAATCCCGAGGCTTTCGAACTGGCGGGCATGATTTCGTTCGCCTCCATCGGCGAAGTCCCGGGGCCGGTCGAACTAGCCGTGATCGCTGTCCCCTATGACCAGGTGGCGTCGGTCGTGGATCAGTGCGGCGTGGCCGGGGTGAAGGGCCTCCTCGTGGCGACCGCCGGGTTCGCCGACGACGGCGCCGAAGGGCTGGCCCGGCAGCGGGCCCTGGTGCATCGTGCGAGGGCCTACGGCATGCGGGTGGTCGGCCCGGCATCTCTGGGCCTGGTCAACACGCACCCGGAGGTCAGGCTCAATGCCTCGATGGCCCCCGCGCTGCCGGCCGCCGGTGCACTGGGTTTGTTCAGCCAGTCAGCGGCGATCGGAGTGCTGTTGTATGCGGCGGCAGGACGCCGCGGACTGGGCCTGAGCTCCTTCGTGTCTGCCGGCAACCGGGCCGATATCTCGGGCAATGACGCAATGCAGTACTGGGAGGATGACCCGTCCACCCGCGCCGTGGGGCTCTACCTGGAGTCGGTGGGCAACCCACGCAAGTTTTCCCGGATTGCCCGCCGGCTGGCGAAGACCAAACCAGTCATCGTCGCGAAGTCCGATGTGATGGGCCTGCAACTACCGCCCGGCCACGCCGTCCGCACCACCCAGGCCCCCTCGGGGGCGCTCGACGCAATGCTGAGGCAATCGGGGGTCATCCGGGTGGAAACGACCGCCCAGTTGGTGGACATTGCCCAGATTCTCGTCAGCCAGCCCCTCCCGGCCGGTCCAGCGCTCGCCGTTTTCAGCAATTCGCTGGCTCTCGGCAAGGTGGTCGCCGATGCCGCCGCTGCCCAGTCCCTCGACGTGCGGCGGCTGGTGACGGACATTGATCTGGACACCGGGCAGTCCATTGCGCTGCCAGTCCTGCGCGCGGCAATTCTCGACGCGCTGTCCGACGACGAAGTGCACTCGGCCGTTGTCGCCCTGCTCCCGGCGCCCGGGCTGACAGTCGAGGCCATTGCCGACTGCCTGCGGGACTGCGCCGAGACAGCCAACAAGCCTCTTGTCGCCTCCTTTGCGGGCATCCTGGACCCGGCTGTGCAATCAGATGGGCTATTGGCTTCACCCCGAGACCCGCTGGCGTCAGCCGACGGGGACGCCGCGGTGCCAAGCCAGCGTGGGGTGCCCTGCTACGCGGGACCGGGGGCCGCCGTCGCCGCCCTCAGCGCAGTGGTAACCTACGCCCGATGGCGCTCCCGGGACAGCGGCGGCTTCCACGAACCGGCTGACATCGACTCCGATGCCGCGTCTGCGGTGCTGCAGCAGGCGCTGCTCCGGGTCGACGGCGATGGCCTGACCCGGCTGGACGGCGCCGAGTCGGCCACCCTGCTCGGCCACTACGGCATCTCCCTGCTACCCGCCGTCCGCTTCGCGACAGCCGATGAGGCTGTCGAAGCCGCTGACCGGCTCGGGTGGCCGGTGGTCATCAAAACCGTCGACGAACATCTACGGCACCGCCTCGACCTTGGGGGCGTCCGGTTGAACATCGAGGACGCAGAATCCCTCCGCCAGAACATTTCGCAGATGGAGAAGGTCCTAGCACCCTTCGGAGTCAGCGGAATGGAGGTGCAGTCCATGGCGCCCTCCGGACAGGCCTGTACGCTCCGCGCAATTGAAGATCCCCTGCTGGGCCCGGTGCTCTCCTTCGGACTGGCAGGCGACGCCGTCGACCTTCTCGATGACTGGGCGCACAGCATCCCGCCGCTATCCGCCGTCGACGTTTCCGATCTGGTCCGCGGCCCGCGCGCATCCCGCAAACTGTTTGGCTACCAGGGCCTGCCGGCGACCGACATCGCCGCGATCGAAAACCTGATCAGCCGGGTGGCTGTCCTCAAGGACCACCACCCGGAGATCGCTTTGCTTGAGTTCAACCCGGTGCTGGTCTCGGCCACTGGACTGGTCATCCTCAGCACCGACATTATGGTCGGCAACCCGCAGCGTCGCACCGACAGTGCACGACGGGCCATGCGGGACTAACGACGCCGCCGGCCGCCGTCCTGGGTGAACGGCGCGCCCTACCGGTCGCCGGGTTAGGTGGCGGGTGCCCGGGTGGGGGAAACTGGAGGTATGACATCGCTTTCCGCTGAACGCCGCAGCCTCGACGCCTCCCTGGAACGGGCAGGATTTTATCCGCGCCTGGTGGCAGACACGGTGCACGACGCCCTTGATGGTCGGGAACCGCTCTCCCATGTGGTGCACCTCGAAACCCACTTCGAACGCAACGAGGTTCACCGTCATATCACCGTGCTGGTTCTCACCGAGGACATGCTGGTGATCACCCACGTCGACGACCAGCAGCTGGACGAGGACGGGCAGCAGATGATGGCCCAGGTCTCCACCGAGTCCGTCCCGGTCAGCCAGATCCGCTCAGTGGTCCTCAGCTACCTCTACGCCCAGCCTCAGGACTACAAGCCTTCCGACCAGGCTCGGGAGCTGACCCTCGCCATTGCCTGGTCCGGCGGGCAGCGCCTGGACATGGGTCCGGCCGGGTGCAGCGACCCCCAGTGCGACGCCGACCACGGGTACACCGGCACCATTTCCCAGGAAGACATCGTGCTGCGCGTCAGCGCTGAGGCCGACGGTATGCAGGCGGTCCAGAACGCGAAATCATTCGCCAGGGCCCTGCGGAAGGTCAACACAGCCAACCCGGTGATGCCGGGTGCCGGCAGCACCGTCAGCCCGACGCCGCGCAGGCAGCCCGGCCTCGGCGCCCGCTTCAGCCGAACCCACCACCAGGGCTAGCCGCTGGTGGAATCTCTGACCGAACACCGGGAGCCTCTTCCGGCGGCGCCGCCCTATGGGCGCAGCACCGTCGCCGAGGTCTTCACCAGCGCGGCGGCGGCCCTGGGACTGGACTCAGCGTCCGGCCCCTTCCTCAACGCTCTGGGCTTGCCCACGGCCTCACGAGTGTGTGTGGTGGTGGTCGACGGGCTCGGCTCCTCATTGCTGAAGAAACGCGGCGGTCACGCGCCGTTCCTGCGCCGCCATCTGGACGGCGCACGAACCCTCAACTCGGCTTTCCCCTCAACAACAGCCGCATCCCTCGGGAGCCTGGGCACCGGCTTGCCGCCGGGCAAGCACGGGCTGGTTGGCTACGACGTGCTGGACCCGGAGCAGGGGAAAGTCGTCAACATGTTGGGCGGGTGGGACCCGGGAGTCGATCCGCTGCAGTGGCAACCGTATCCCTCAGTCTTTGAGCAGGCGGCCGGGCAGCTCCCGGTGGTCAGCGTGTCCCTCCCCAAATTCGCCGACTCTGCAATGACCAGGGCGGCGTTGCGGGGCGGCAGTTATGTGGCGGCGGGAACACTCCAGGCCCGGGTGCGCGGCGCCCATGAGCAACTCGCTGCCTCCGACCGGGCGCTGGTCTACCTGTATCTCAACGAGATGGATAAGGCCGGCCACCGCTACGGCTGCGGCTCGGCCGAATGGGGTAACCAGTTGGAGGATGTTGACTCAGCGATCAGGACCCTCGCGGCACGCGTACCGTCCGATACGCTGTTGCTGCTCACCGCCGATCACGGGATGGTCGACGTCGACGTCGACCACCGCCACGATTTCTCCACCCAACCGCAACTCATCGACGGGGTGGCCCACACCGCTGGCGAGCCGCGGATGCTCCACTTGTACTTTGAACCGGGCCTGTCCCCCCGAGGGCAGGAACGACTCCTGGCGGCGTGGCGGGACGCCTACGGCCGGCTCGCATGGATCTTCACCCGCGACCAGGCCGTTGACGCGGGCCTGTTTGGCGAGGTCGATCAGCGAGTGCTGCCCCGCATCGGAGACCTCATGATCGCGGCGCGGGAGCCCATCGCGTTATACGATCGCCGTCGGACCTCCGCGTCGGCCATGGAAGTGGTCGGCCAGCATGGCTCGCTCACCCGGGCCGAGCGGGAAGTCCCACTCCTGACCCTGAACCGCCCGGGAGGGAAGGGCACCCGTGGCTGAGCTGATCTTTTTCTCCGGCACCATGGACTGCGGGAAGTCCACCCTGGCGCTGCAGATGGACCACAACCACCGCGCCCGCGGCCGGGCCGGTCTGCTCTTCAGCTCCCATGACCGGGCGGGGGAGGCAATGATTTCCAGCCGGCTCGGGTTACAGACCGCAGCGGTGGAAGTCACCGACACCACCGACTTCTGGGCCGAAATTGTCAGGCGCCGGACGTCAGCTGAACGGGTGGATTACCTCATCTGCGACGAGGCCCAGTTTTATCTGGGCGAGCAGATCGATCAGCTGGCCCGTATCGTCGACGAGATGGACGTCGACGTGTTCGCGTTCGGTATCACCTCCGATTTCCGCACCAGGCTCTTTCCCGGTTCGCAGCGGCTCATCGAACTCGCCGACCGAATCCAGGTCCTTCAGGTGGAGGCACTTTGCTGGTGCGGTCGCCGGGCAACCCATAACGCGAGGACCGTCGACGGCGTCATGGTAGTTGAGGGCGACCAGATGGTGGTCGGCGACGTTGAGCTGGCCTCGGAGCCGCGGGATCCGCTCCAGCCGGAACTACCGCTCACCGGCGGCTCGGTTGCCGAGTCCCCACACGCACCAGTGACAGGCTATGAAACACTCTGCCGGCGCCATCACACGCGGAGGGTCACCCTGAGGACCGCTACGGCGATGAAAAGCAACGAGATGTTGCTGCCATTCGCCTAGGAGCAAGCGCCAACCAGGAAATCCCGGCGACCTACTCGTTCACTGCGACTAGTCGCTTTTGGTGCCGAAGACGATTTCGTCCCAGCTGGGGACGCTCGAACGCTTCGGCCGGATCTTGCGATCCGATGCTTCCTCAACCGGTTTCGCCGATCGGTCTGCCGCCGATCGATCGGATGCTGATCGATCGGATGCTGAGGCGTTCTCGGGAGCGGGACCGCGATCCTCGCGTGGTTCGGTGGCTTCCGGCCCGGGCTGTGCTGGCCGATTGGGGCGGGCAAAAATGCTGATTTCCCGGGTTTCGGTGCTGACCGATTCGAAGAGTCTTGGTGTGCCGTCGCTGTAGGTCGCTTTGCCCTCAATGCCGGACTCGACGTCGTCGGCAACTGACGGGGCCAGGCTCAGGCCCGCGAACTTGCGTGGCTCGACGTCGTCGTCATCAGTTGAGGCGGGGGTTTCCGTCCCATCGTCCTCCGTGGGGCGGGGATGGGCTGCCGGGATCGCCCCCTTGGCCAGCAGATGAGCCAGGGCGTCATCGCCGTCCTCGTCCACGCCGAGACGCTGGCCACGGCGGGACCGGAGAACGTCGAGCAGGTTGTCTGAGGCTTCTTCCTCTTCGGGTGCAGCCTCAGGGGTTTTCTGCGCTTCAAAGTCGAAAACATGATCAGCAACGGCGCTGAGCCGCCGTGTGGGCAGGGGGCCGTCGAGCGGTTCCAGTTCGCTGAGCAACTGGGCCCACCGGTTGGTGTTCAGGACGGTTTTCCGGCTGGGGTTGAACGTCCACTGAGCGGGAGGTTCCTCCCCGACGGTGACCCGGGTGTCTGGTGCCAGATCAAAACGTGCCACCACGTTCCAGAGTCCATCCTGGCGTCGCCAGGCATCCCACTCAACAGCGTTGGCATCGACCCCATACGCCTGCAACCGGTATGCGACCATGTCGCCGAGTTGGGCGGGGCTTTCCCCGAAGGCTGACCGGTAGCCGTCGTTCGAAGGCACGGCAGAGGAAACCTCCACCCGCTGGGCCAGAATGGCCATATAGTCGCGTTCGGCTCGCACTGGCCCTTCATATCGGAGCACCTGCGCAAGGTCCTGGCCGGACTCGTCGACGATATCCTGGGCAGTGGCACCGCTGCGGATGCGGGACTGGATATCGCGGGGTGAGAGCGGAACAATTGGTTTGCCTGCGGGGGGAGGTGGAGTGCTGATCTTGTGCTGTTCCATTGGGCGGGTGACCGCCATGCGCAGCGCTTCGTTGATCGGCAGGCTGAAGTTGGAGCCGTCCTCACCGTTCAAGTGCAGGTATCCGCCGTCCTCGTGAACACCCACCAGCCGTAGTTCCTGCATGAAAATCCTCCGAGCCGACAATGCTTCCTTACCCTGAAACTCTGCCACCTGAAGGCCGACATGCCTACTACACCCGTGGTGTGGCGCGGAAGTTTCGACGCCGATTGGGATCAGAGAGGGTTGTTCAGCGACAATCTTTGGCGTACGGGCACAAAATACCGGCTGTCAGCGTTGGACTCGACGTTGGACAGTCCCGACTAACCAATCTCACAGCACACCGGAGAGTGAACCCCCAATTATGGCGACCGATTACGACACGCCGCGTACCACCCCCGAAGACGCCGGGGACGCCTCGATTGAAGAGTTGAAGGCCCACCGCGCTGGCCACCAGTCACCTGTGGTTGACGAAGACGAGATCGAGGCAGCGGATTCCTTCGAACTCCCGGGAGCTGACCTTTCCAGCGAAGAGATCCAGGTGCTGATTCTTCCCGCGCAGGCCGACGAATTCACCTGTGCGTCATGCTTCCTTGTCCGGCACCGTTCCCAGATCGCCAAACACGTAGACGGGCTTGCCTACTGCAGCGACTGCGAAGGCTGATCGGCCCGGCGAGGGAGGAAGCCTCAGCCGGCGAGGGCTGCCACCAGGCGGTCCGGTCGCCGGGTGGACGTCAGCCAGTAGGGAGTGGGGTCATCCGGGTCGGTGATCTCCACCCGGACAACCGGTGAGATCCAGCCGCGAATACACAGGTAGGCAATCCCATTGAGCTGCGGCCCTCGCTGCGCGGTGGCGTCTTCACCGGTGTAGGCGGCAGCGCCGCCCAGGAAGCGGCGCTCGATCGTGGCCCGCCCCACCGTCAAATGTGTTGTGGTCACCACAATCCGGGGGGTTGACAGGACCAACAGGGTGCCGAGGACCACTGCAACCACAGTCGCAGCAATAAACCCGGTGGTGAGATTGATCGGAGCAAACGTGACCACTGATGCACCTGCCGCTCCCGCCGCGACCAGCCAGATCCAGAGGGCGGGCCACAGCCGCTCCTCGTAGAGGACAGTGCTGACTGATGATCCTGGCGCGGGTGTTGACATACCCCTACCTTCCCAGATTTTCCTGGGTAGTTCATTCTCGCCCGTTGGCCTGCCGGTAGCCGGTGATCGTTCAGGTTTTCGCGCTAGAGTGAAGGCCTAACCCCGATCACTTTCAAGGCAGCTGGAGTATGAACGTGCTGGACCCACAGCGGAGACTTCCCGTGCAAATCAAACTGCTCGACGCCGGGATGGCCCCACCCGAATATGCGCAGCCGGGTGACGCCGGCGCTGATCTACGGAGCCGCATCGACTTCCGGTTGGCGCCGGGTGAGCGTTTGCTGGTACCTACCGGTCTGGCCATCGCGCTACCGGACGGGTACGTTGGGCTGGTCCATCCCCGGTCGGGTCTGGCCACGAAGCACGGGGTGACGGTGGTGAACGCACCTGGCACCATTGACGCTGGTTACCGGGGCGAGATTGCTGTCACCCTGCTGAACACTGACAAAACCGAATCGCTGGCGTTTCAACGAGGGGACCGGATTGCCCAACTCCTCATCCAGCAGGTCGAGCACGCCGAATTTACCGTGGTTGAAGAACTCCCCGGATCAGTGCGCGGCAGCGGGGGCTTCGGCTCCACCGGAGGCTACAGCGTTGATGCTGCTGCCGCTCCGACTCACGCATAACCTCAAGGATATCCAGACCAGGAACCCCCTCCCGGAGGATCCACACACCCAAGGAAAGGAACCCAATCATGGTTTTTGGGCGCCTGAAGAAGAAGCAACAGAATCTCCCGGCTGAAGACACGACACCCGCTGACGCGCCGGTCGAGTTAACCGAAACTGCCGAGGCCGCTGAGCCAACGGGCCCCGCAGCCACCACGGACACGGCCGAGCCGACGGACGCCGAGCCAACGGGCCCCGCAGCCACCACGGACACGGCCGAGCCGACGGACACTGAGCCTGTCGGGACGCCTGCGGCAGCCGACGCGGAGCCGGCTGCCGGCGTAGTCGTCTCGCGGAGCAACGGCCCGTTTGACGTGTCGGAGAAGGACTCCGACGCCGGATATATTGACCTGGGAGCGCTGCGTATCGGCGCAGCCGAGGGTCTCCAGCTTCGGCTCGAGGTGGAAGAGAAGACCAAACGGGTAATCGCTGTCACCCTGGACCTCAACGGTTCCAACCTGCAGTTGCAGGTGTTCGCCGCACCACGCACCGACGGCCTCTGGGACGAGATTCGGTCCCAGATCGGCGTCTCGGTCGGCGCGCAGGGCGGAACGGTCCAGGACCGGGTCGGTTCCTTCGGCACCGAGTTGGTGGCCAAACTTCCGGCTCAAACCCCCGATGGCCAGCCTGGGTACCGGGTTGCCCGGTTCATTGGAGTGGACGGCCCCCGATGGTTCCTGCGCGGAGTGATTGGTGGACCGGCGGCGATCAACCGCGAGGCTGCCGCACCGATGGAAGAACTTTTCCGCAACGTTGTAGTGGTCCGGGGAGATCACCCGTTGCCGCCACGTGAGTTGCTGCAGCTTCGTCTTCCCAAGGAGACTGCCACCGCATCACCGGCTGCCGCTGCGGCGCCGAAGCCCGATCTCACCGATCCGCTGAAGCGCGGACCCGAGATCACTCACATTGGCTGACCGCCCGGGCTTCGATGGGATCGGCGGGACCCCGCATTCGGCCACGGTGGCGGGGCTTCCCAGCCGGGGGCGTGCCCGGGCACGAGGTTTCATTTCCCGGATCACCATTCTTCCGCGGGGCGCGGCGCCCCAGTTCGCTGCGGTGGTCTCCGACGACACGCCGCCGGGGGCGGCCGGATTCGAGCGTCGGGTACACGCCTCACGACGTCGGTCCGCCCAGGTGCGGCTGGTCTGGATCGGGCAACGCCGGGTTCCGGGCATTGAAGCCGGAACCCAGATTGCCTTCGAAGGAATGGTCAGCCCGGTGGACGGGATGCCCACGATCTACAACCCACGCTATGAAATCATCGGCCGTCCGGAGGCACAGCAGTGAGTACCACCCCACCCCCCAGCACCCCGTCTGGGGATAACCCGGCCCCGCGTCAGGGTCCTACCGCCGCCGAGTTGGCCGGTCAGTACGCCGCACGATCCGGGGTGCAGCGCAGCGACGACGGGCAGATCGACGTGCTGCAGTCGATTGGCGGCGTCCGTGGGCTGGCTGAGAGCATCCTGCCGGGCCTGATCTTCACCGTCATGTTCACGATCAACCAGGACCTGCAGGTCTCCCTGATCGCGGCCATCGGCGTAGCAGCCATCTTCTCGATCATTCGGTTGGTTTCACGGACACCCCTGACGCAGGCGCTGTCCGGTCTGATCGGCGTGGCGATCTGCGCCTTCGTTGCCGGCCGCACCGGGAATGCCGAGGACTTCTTCGTTCCCGGTTTCTTCACCAATGGTGGCTACATCATCGCAATGGTCATCTCCATAGCGGTCCGCTGGCCGATTGCCGGCCTCCTGTTCGGCTTCATCCGCGGCGAAGGCGTCGAATGGCGGAAAGACCCCAAACGGGTCAGGGCCTACACCATCGCCACCTGGATTATCGTGACCGTCCTCGGCCTCCGGCTCGCCGTGCAGATGCCCCTCTACTTCGCGGAGAATTTCGTGGCGCTCGGAACTACCCGGCTGATCATGGGGCTTCCGCTCTACGCACTGGGGTTATGGCTCGCCTGGCTCGTATCCCGCCCGACGGCCCAACCGCAGGAGTCCAGCGAACCCCGCGAACGCAGCTAAGGCAGGCCGGGGGCGTCGATCTGCCCGCCGTCGTCGGGATCCCCGGATTCCCCAGGAACCGCCAACAGGACACTCCGGAGCGCATCCTCCGCGGCGATCGCGGCAATCAGGAACAGCTCATCTCCGGGTTCGACGACGTCGTCCGGGCTCGGTGTAATCGACGCATCGTCGCGCAAAATTGCCACCACCGTGCAGTCCTCGGGCAGGATCAGCGAGCCCAGCGTCCGACCCACGATCGGGGATTCCTGGGGGACAGTAAACTCGACGATCGAGGTGACACCGCTCTGCAGGGTCAGTAGCCGGACCAGGTCGCCGATTTCGACTGCTTCCTCAACCAGCGCAGTCATCAGGCGGGGAGTATTGACCGCGACGTCTACGCCCCAGGAGTCGTCGAACATCCAGTCGTTTTTCGGGTTATTGACCCGGCCCACGGTCCGGCCCACCCCGAACTCGCTTTTCGCGAGCAACGACACCACCAGGTTCACCTTGTCGTCGCCAGTGGCAGAAACCACCACGTCGGCTTCATCCAGTCGGGCATCCTTCAGGGTGGTCAACTCGCAGGCATCGCCGATCAGCCATTTGGCGCCCTTGAGCCCGCTGCGGCCAATCACCTCGGGTTTCTCGTCAATCAACAAGATCTCGTGGTTGTTGGAGAGCAGCTCCTTGGCGATCGAAGATCCCACGCTTCCCGCGCCCGCGATGACAACCCTCACTCGGACTCCTCCACTGGTTTCTTGGCGAGAATGCGCCCTATTTCGTCGGTAGCGGCGGTCTGCATCATTGCATGCACAATGTCACCTTCCTGGTAGCTGGTCTCCGAGGTGGGCAGCATGCCCTCCCCAAAACGGGTGAGGTAGGCGACTCGGATCCCCGAGGCCGCTTCGATATCGGCGAGGGATCGGCCTAGCCAGCCATCGTGCAACGAGAGCTCGCCCAGGATCAGGCGGCCCGAGGTTTCCCTGAAGTCACCGTTGATGCTTTGTTCCGGCAGGATTCGGCGGAGCACCTGATCGGCGCTCCAGCGTACGGCCGCCACCGTGGGGATTCCCAGCCGCTGGTAGATTTCCGCGCGTCCTGGATCATAGATTCGAGCCACCACGTGGGGCACATGGAATGTCTCGCGTGCCACCCGGGTGGCGAGGATATTGGAGTTGTCACCGCTGGACACGGCGGCGAAGGCGTAGGCGTTCTCGATGTCGGCGTTCTTCAGAGTCTCCCGGTCAAAACCAACCCCGGTAACCTTGCGGCCGCCAAAGGAGCCCCTGAGCCTCCGGAACGCGCGGTCATCCTGGTCGATGATTGCGACGGTGTGTCCCGACTCATCCAACGTGTGAGCGAGGCTGACGCCTACTCGGCCACACCCCATGATTACAAAATGCGCCACCCGTACTACCTGCCGTTCCAACCGATTGCCAGCCTGCTTGTCGGCGCCGCCCCCCTGATGGGGCACTGCGTCCGCTGCACCCAGCCTAATGGAGTTGCGCGGGCGGAAACGCGCTAGTCTGTGGGCTGTGCTGACTTTCTTTGAAGCCGCCAAGCGGGTCGTGGTGGGCAAGCCGTTCCGCAACGACCGGCTACGGCATCAGACCCTGCCCAAGCGGATCGCGATGCCGGTGTTCTCCGCCAATGCCCTCTCCTCGGTGGCATACGCACCCGATGAGATTCTGTTGACCCTTGCCCTGGCGGGGCTGGCCGCCGTGTCGGTTTCCCCATGGGTGGGTCTTGCGGTGCTCGTGGTGTTGCTGGTGGTGATCGCTTCCTATCGGCAGGCCGTCCACGCCTATCCCACGGGCGGCGGCGACTATGGGATTGCCCGCCGCAACCTGGGCAACTCTGCTGGCCTCACCGTAGCTTCGGCGCTGATGGTGGACTACGTCCTGACGGTCGCCGTATCGGTGTCGGCCGCCGCCCACTATGTCATAGCCCTGGCTCCCGGGTTGGCCGGGGGACAGACGGTCATGGCGGTGGCAGGCGTCGTCGTCCTGGTCTTGTTGAACCTGCGCGGCGTCACGCGTAACGCGCTGGCCCTGGCCATCCCGACCTACGTTTTCCTTGCTGCGATTCTGGGCATGTGCGCCGTCGGTATCATCCAACGGCTCAACGGGACTTTGGGCGAGGCCCCCAGCGCCCGGTTCGAAATCATCCCCGACCCAGCCCTCGACGCCGGTCTCGTGGGTCTGGCTGGGGCGCTCCTGATCCTGCGGGCCTTCTCCGCTGGCGCGGCCGCGCTGACCGGGGTGGAAGTGCCCAGCGCCAACGTGCCAAGCTTCCAATCCCCGCGCAGCCGCAATGCCGCCTCCACCCTGTTGATGCTGGGGGTGGCGGCAGGGGCGATGACTGCGGGCGTCATTTACCTCGCGAACGCGGTGAAGGTCCATGTGGTGCAGAACCCGCAGGAACAGTTGCTGCTGGACGGCAATCCGGTGCCAGAGGATTACATTCAGAACCCGGTGGTGAGCCAGCTCGCCCGCACCATTTTCAGTGAAGCAGCTGTGCCGTTCGTTCTGGTCGTCGGCGCCACTGCCCTGATCCTCGTGCTGGCAGGACACGCCGCTTTTAACGGCTTTCCGGTGCTGGCCTCGATCCTGGCCAAGGACGGGTACCTGCCACGCCAGCTCAGGACCCGCGGCGACAGGCTGACCTTCAGCAACGGCATCCTCGCGCTGGGCGCCGGAGCGATCCTGCTGATCCTGGTGTTCAGTGCCGATGTGACCCAGTTGGTTCAGCTCTACATTGTCGGCGTGTTTGTCTCCTTCACCGCGAGTCAGGCCGCACTGATCAAGCACTGGACCCGTGAGCTGCGGAGCACCGCCGACAAAAAACGCCGCTGGCGGATGAAAAAGTCGCGGGCCATCAATACCGTCGGCTTCGTGCTGACCGCAGCCGTGCTGGTGGTGGTGCTGGTGACCAAGTTCGAGTACGGGGCGTGGGTGGCGGTGCTGGCGATGGTGGTGCTGTTCGCCGTCATGCACGGCATCAAACGGCACTACGACCAGGTGGCCCGCGAACTGGCGCTCGACGACAACACCTTTTCCCGGGCGTTGCCTTCACGGGTGCACGCGGTAATTCTGGTGTCCCTCGTTCGTAAACCAGTGCTGCGGGCCCTGGCCTTCGCCCGCGCGTCCCGTCCGTCCAAGCTGGATGCCATCGTGGTCGACGTTGACCCGGAGGAAACCGAACGGACGCTGCAGGACTGGGAACGATACGAGATTCCCGTGCCGATCACCGTCCTGGCGTCGCCCTACCGTGACACGATCACGCCCATCATGGAGTACATCCGAAGCATCCGCAGCGACTCGCCGAGAGACCTGATCGTGGTCTACATCCCGGAGTACGTGGTGGGACGCTGGTGGGAGCGGCTGGTCCACAACCAGACAGCACTCCGAATCAAAACCCGGCTGCACTTCGAGCCGGGGGTTATGGTGGCAAGTGTCCCTTGGCAGCTCGCGTCTTCTGACGCCGCACGAAAGTTTCAGGATCTTCAGTGACAGATGACCCGGCAGGCACCCTAGAACTCACTATCGGCCCGGTAGCCCATGGCGGCCACTGCGTCGCCCGACATGAGGGCAGGGTCATTTTCGTTCGGCACGCCCTGCCGGGGGAGACGGTGCGTGCCCGGTTAACCGAGCACGACGACGGCGCCAGCTTCTGGCGTGCGGACGTGGTCGAGGTGGTCCAGGCCTCCCCGGATCGGGTCAACCACCCGTGGCCGCTCGCTGACGCCCTGTTGTCAGCCCAGCGCGGAGCTTCCCCGGTGGGCGGCGCCGAGTTCGGGCATATCGCTCTCGCCGCCCAACGAAAGTTGAAGGCAACGGTTTTCAGCGAGCAGCTTCACCGCCTCGCCGGAGTGGACCGGGAAATTGAGGTGGAGCCGGTCCCCGGCGAATCCCCTGACGGCCTGCGGTGGCGCACCAGGGCCAGCTTCGCGGTCGCACCGGACGGGCATCTGGCCATGCACGCCCACCGTTCCAATGAACTGATCCCCGTCGCCGAGATGCCGCTGGCCATCGATGCCATCAACGAACTACAGCTGTGGACCGTCAACTTCAGCGGAATCCAGCGGGTCGAGGTCGCTGTGGGCTCCGCCGGAGACCCGCCACTGGTGCTCCTGGTGCCGGCCGCCGGCGCCCGGCGGAAACAGACCGCCGCCGTCGTCCACCAGATCGACGGACCATCGGTGGCCCTCTGGGACCCGGAAAAGGGCACCGTCGAGCGGGTGAAAGGCAAGACCTGGCTGGCTGAAACTGTCGGATCCCAGACCTACCGGATCACCGGGGACGGTTTCTGGCAGATTCACCGGGGCGCGCCCGGACTGTTGATGGACGCCGTCCTCGGCGGGCTGGCCATCCAGCCAGGGGAACGCGCCGCCGACCTTTACTCCGGGGCAGGGCTTTTCACGGCCCCCATCGCCGACGCGGTCGGGGAAACCGGCAGCGTCCTCGCCGTCGAGGGATCCCCGGGCGCGTCCCGCGACGCTAAACGGAATCTCCATGGCCGGGGTCAGGTGGACATTGTGCAGGGCAAGGTTGACCGGGTACTCCGTGACCGCAAACCCTCGCTTGACGTAGTGGTCCTCGATCCGCCCCGCGCCGGTGCAGGGCAGGCGGCCATCACCGAGGTAATTGCGGCGGGCCCCCGCGCTGTCGGGTACGTTTCCTGCGACCCGGCGTCGTTTGCGCGCGACGTCGGCTACTTTCAGCAGGCAGGCTGGGAACTGGACACCCTCCGGGTGTTTGATCTGTACCCCCACACCCACCACATGGAGTCCTTCGCGGTACTCCGCCCCAGCCAGGGATAGCGGACCGCAAACGGACTAGGATGATGTTCCCGGGTGCAGGCGAGAGGAGCCCAGCAATGAGCAGCATGGACAGCTTTGGTGCCAAGGGAACGCTTGATGTTGCTGGCGCCCAGTACGAGATCTACCGACTGAGCGCGGTAGCAGGCGCCGACAGTCTTCCGTTCAGTCTCAAGGTGCTCCTGGAGAACCTGCTCCGCACCGAGGACGGAGTGAACATCACCGCCGGGCAGGTGCGTGCCCTGGCCAACTGGGACGCCGACGACCAGCCGCACACCGAGATCCAGTTCACCCCGGCCCGCGTGATCATGCAGGACTTCACCGGTGTGCCCTGCATCGTGGATCTCGCGACCATGCGCGAGGCAGTTGTCGAACTCGGTGGAGACCCCAAGCGGGTCAACCCGCTGGCGCCGGCCGAACTGGTCATTGACCACTCGGTGCAGATCGACGTTTTCGGGAACGCCAACGCACTCGAGCGCAACATGGACATCGAGTACCAGCGCAATGGCGAGCGGTACCAGTTCCTGCGCTGGGGTCAGACCGCGTTCGACGACTTCCTGGTGGTCCCGCCCGGCATGGGCATTGTCCACCAGGTCAACCTCGAGTACCTGGCCCGCACGGTGATGACCCGTGAGGTCACCACCGACGGCACCACCGCCCTGCAGGCCTACCCCGATACCTGCGTCGGCACCGACTCGCACACCACCATGGTCAACGGGCTCGGCGTGCTCGGCTGGGGGGTCGGCGGCATCGAAGCCGAGGCTGCCATGCTGGGCCAGCCCGTCTCCATGCTGATCCCCCGGGTGGTGGGCTTCAAGCTCACCGGTGAGATCCCCGCCGGTGCCACCGCGACCGACGTCGTGCTCACCATCACCGAGAAGCTGCGTCAGCACGGCGTCGTTGGCAAGTTCGTTGAGTTCTACGGCGAAGGTGTCAGCGCTGTGCCCCTGGCCAACCGCGCCACCATCGGCAACATGAGCCCGGAGTTCGGCTCCACCGCTGCCATGTTCCCGATCGACGAGGTCACCATGGACTACCTGCGGCTGACCGGCCGCTCGGAGGAGAACCTGGCACTGGTTGAGGCCTACGCCAGGGAACAGGGCCTCTGGCACGACCCATCGCGGGTCACCCGGTTCTCCGAATACCTGGAACTCGACCTCTCAACCGTGGTGCCCTCACTCGCCGGCCCGAAGCGCCCCCAGGACCGGATCGACCTGACGCGCGCCAAAGACCAGTTCCGGAAGGACATCCACCATTACGTCAACTCGGTGGACGACGCAGCGCTCGACGAGGCGCTCGAGGAATCCTTCCCCGCCTCGGACGTCCCCGCGATGACCTCCACGGTGAGGCATGCAGGGCGCTCACGCGTAATGGGCCGGCCATCAAACGCAGTCCAGGTCACCATGCCGGATGGCCGGGCGTTCGAGCTGGACCACGGCGCCGTCACTATAGCGTCGATCACCTCCTGCACCAACACGTCCAACCCATCCGTGATGCTGGCCGCTGCGCTGCTGGCACGCAACGCGGTGGACCGCGGACTCACCGCGAAACCCTGGGTGAAGACCTCGCTTGCTCCCGGCTCCAGAGTGGTCACCGACTACTACGACAAATCAGGGTTGACCCCCTACCTCGAAAAGCTGGGATTCTACGTGGTGGGATACGGCTGTGCCACGTGCATTGGAAACTCGGGTCCCCTTGACGAAGAGATTGCTGCGGCGATTCAGGCCAATGGCCTGGCGGTAACAGCGGTGCTCTCGGGGAACCGCAACTTTGAGGGCCGGATCAATCCTGACGTGGTGATGAATTACCTCGCTTCACCGCCGCTGGTGATTGCCTACGCCCTCGCCGGCACCATGGACTTCGACTTCGAGTCCGACCCCCTGGGACAGGACCGGGAGGGCACCAACATCTTCCTGCGGGACATCTGGCCCGCCCCGGCGGAAATCCAGCAAACCATTGACTCCTCAATCGACCGGGAAATGTTCGACAGAGGCTACGAGGGAGTGTTCGACGGCGACCACCGGTGGAAAGCACTCGACACCCCCCACGGAAGCACTTTCGCCTGGAATGCAGACTCCACCTACGTCCGGAAGCCCCCGTACTTCGAGGGGATGCAGGCGACGCCGGACCCGGTCGCCGACGTTACGGGCGCACGAGTGCTCGCCGCGCTCGGTGATTCGGTGACCACCGACCACATCAGCCCGGCCGGATCCTTCAGGGCGGATAGCCCCGCCGGACGCTACCTGCTCGAACACGGGGTGAACCGGAAGGACTTCAATTCCTATGGGTCCCGCCGAGGCAACCACGAGGTGATGATTCGCGGCACCTTCGCCAACATCAGGCTGCGCAACACCCTGTTGCAGGGGGTCCAGGGGGGATTCACGCGGGACTTCACCCAGACCGGCGGCCCCCAGACCTACATCTACGACGCAGCCGTGAACTATCAGGCAGCCAATATCCCCCTGGTGGTTCTGGCCGGAAAAGAATACGGTTCCGGCTCATCCCGTGACTGGGCGGCGAAAGGCACCGCACTGTTGGGCGTCCGTGCGGTAATTGCCGAGAGCTTCGAGCGGATCCACCGGTCCAACCTGATCGGCATGGGGGTGCTCCCGCTGCAATTCCCGGCGGGGCAGAGTGCAGCAACCCTGGGCCTTACCGGCACCGAGACCTTCGCCGTCGCAGGGGTGACGGCGCTCAACGAGGGCAGGACCCCGGAAACGGTCCGAGTCAGTGCCGTGCCGGAGGAGGATGGCGACACGATCACGTTCGACGCGGTGCTGCGTATCGACACTCCGGGGGAAGCCGACTACTACCGCAACGGTGGAATCCTTCACTATGTGTTGCGACAGCTCACAGCCAACCCGCGTTAGAGTTAATGACCCGCAGGCGTAGGTCCAGCGGGAATGACAAATACAAGGAGGCACCGATGGGACTCTTGGAAACCATCCGCCACCCTCAGGATCTCAGCCGGCTCACCAGCGACCAGTTGGAGCGACTGGCAGGTGAAATTCGTGACTTCCTCATCACGAACGTCTCCCGGACGGGAGGGCACCTCGGCCCTAACCTGGGGGTCGTTGAATTGACCCTTGGCATGCACCGGGTCTTTGATTCCCCGCGTGACTCGATGATCTTCGACACCGGTCACCAGTCCTATGTGCATAAACTGCTCACCGGGCGCCAGGATTTCAGCACGCTGCGCCAACAGGGCGGACTCTCCGGATACCCCTCGCGGGCCGAATCCGAGCACGACGTCGTCGAAAGCTCCCACGCCTCATCCTCCCTGTCCTGGGCTGACGGAATTTCCCGCGCCCGGGTCCTCGCTGGCGAGGGCGACCGCTACACGGTGGTCATGGTCGGTGACGGCGCCCTGACCGGCGGTATGGCTTGGGAAGCCATCAACAACATCGCCGCCGACAAGCGGCGCCGCGTAGTGATCGTCGTCAACGACAACGGCAGGTCCTACGCACCGACCATCGGGGGAGTGGCCGACTATCTGGCGTCCCTGCGTCCCACCCTGGACACGGTCCGTACCCACCGCGTCTATGAGGGCACTCTCGACTGGTCCAAGCGTCGCCTCCAGAACGGCGGGCCGCTCGGCCGGTTCACCTACAAGAGCCTGCACGCCACCAAGAAGGGCATCAAGGACTGGTGGGCGCCCCAGGGGTTGTTTGAAGACCTCGGAATGAAATACATCGGGCCCATCGACGGCCACGATATGTCAGCCGTCGAGCATGCGCTCCATCAGGCACGCAACTACGAGGGTCCGGTGATCGTGCACGCGATCACCGAAAAAGGGTATGGCTACGCGCCGGCCCGGGCCCACGAAGCTGACCAGTTCCATGCGGTAGGCGTCATTGACCCAGAGACCGGCCAGCCCGTCGGGGCAGCTGGACCACAGTCCTGGACCAGTGTGTTCGCCGACGAAATCGCGGCCCTGGCCGACGAGCGCACGGACATTGTCGGTATCACCGGCGCCATGCTCATTCCCGTTGGGCTCCACAAGTTCGCTGAGAAGTACCCCGAACGCGTGTTCGACGTCGGGATCGCCGAGCAGCACGCCCTCACCAGCGCCGCGGGCATGGCTTTTGGTGGGTTGCATCCGGTCGTGGCGCTGTACGCGACGTTCCTGGGGCGCGGATTCGATCAATTGCTCATGGATGTTGCCCTGCACAAAGCCGGGGTGACAGTAGTTTTGGACCGCTCGGGCGTCACCGGCCCCGACGGCGCCAGCCATCACGGGATGTGGGATATGGCGATGCTGCAGATCATCCCCGGATTGCACCTGGCCGCTCCACGGGATGCCACCAGGCTGCGTGAGGAACTCAGGGAGGCCGTCGCTATTGGTGACGCGCCGAGCGTGGTGCGCTACTCGAAGGGCGCTGTGGGCGCCGAGGTGCACGCGATTGAACGGCTCGACGACGGCGTCGAGGTGCTGTCCCGCCGCCCAGCGGGGTCCAACAACAACGATGTCCTGATTGTCAGCGTCGGCGCGATGAGCGAACTGGCCCTCGACGTGTCCAACCGGTTGGGTGCCCAGGGGATCAGCTCGACCGTGATTGATCCACGCTGGGTGCTCCCGGTGCGCCAATCAGTGATCAGGATGGCCGCCGAACACCGGATCGTCATTGTGATTGAGGATGGCGTGCGGGCTGGCGGGGTTGGGTCACGGATCCGGCAGGAAATGCGCGCCGTCGGTGTGGATACTGCGTTGAACGAGGTGGGGTTGCCCGTCGAGTTCCTCGACCACGGTACACGCAGCGAAGTGCTGGAACGGGTTGGGCTGACCGCGCGCAAGGTGGCCCAGGATGTCGTCGAGCAGGTACTGGGTACCAGGGTGC
This sequence comes from Arthrobacter sp. Sr33, assembly GCF_054511195.1. NCBI lineage: Bacteria > Bacillati > Actinomycetota > Actinomycetes > Micrococcales > Micrococcaceae > Arthrobacter > Arthrobacter sp. Sr33. Next base: position 168,698 of record NZ_JBTNDD010000009.1, read on the forward strand.
CGGTCGCCCGTCCCCTCCAGGGACAGGACGCACCAGTCACCGGGCAGCTGCCCAAGCTCTGATCGAGTCAGCCCAGAAAGTCGGATACCAAAAGCCGGGCGCCTGAAATAGTCTGTGAGACAATGAACGTGGCTGGCAGGGGAACCACATTCCCCGGCCGGTCCAGTGACAGGCTTCCGGCTTCGCCGGCGACGCTTCTGAGCGCATCGTGAAAACATCCGTACGGATGGGATGCCGAGAATCCGCTGTGCAGGCCAACCGTTGGGAAAGCAGCGGATAAGGAAAAGCGCCACTGGTCTTCGAGTGATGCCGCACCCCACGGATGGTGCGACCTCGAAGCTCACTTAGACGACTTCCGGTAGACGCGAGGCGCCAAGGTCCGCGAACAACCGACATACTGCCCCCGGGGGCGTCGGAATGTGGCCGACGCCGCAGGGGCTGGAGCAAAACACCATATGGATACTCAGCAGAACCCGACAGAGCAGAATCCCACAGAGCAGAATCCCACCGGCCAGGATTCGACCGGCCAGGTCCAGGATGCTGCGCAGGAGCACCCCGATGTTCCAGTGAAGAAGGCCACGAGGACCCGACGCAAAAAAGCGGATCCAGTAGCCGACGACGCCGCCTCGGCTACCGCAGAACCGGCAGAACCGGCCGAACCGGCCGCTGCGCCGAAGCGTCGTGCCACTCGGAGCCGTAAGGCCGCCACCAGCGATATCGTGCTCCCCGATGCGCCCACCACGCCCCCCACCGGGGCCGATTCCGGATCTGACGCAGAAGCTGCTGCAGCGGAGCCAGCGAAGGCACCCGCCCGGCGCCGGACCACCCGCAAGGCAGGTAGCCCCAGCGGGGCGCCAACCGCCGTCGAGCCCGCGGCCACCGCGCCAGAGAAGGCCGCCGCCGTCGAGACGGTTGATGCCGCTGCTGTACCACCAGCCGACGCCGTGCTGACGCCGGTGAAAAAGACCACCCGGCGCCGTTCGACTGCCGCGCAGCAGAAAGCTCCCGCGGCCGAAGAGGCAGCAGCGACTGCGCCTGCCGAGCAGGAGGGTGATGCCGGCCGGACCCCGCCGGTTCAGCAGGAAACTCCCGCCGCGCAGGCCGAGGAGACCACCCCCGTCCAGGAACCCATCTCCGTGTCAACGGCGTCCGATCCTTTCAGCATCCCCGCGTCGCTGTTCCATGCACCAGACCTGAGTGTTGCAGTAGCTGCGGCAAGGAAGGCTGAGGTTCCCGCCGCTGCTGACGCGGATGAAGACGAGGACGGCGATAGCGAATCCGGTGGGCGCCGGCGTCGTCGGAACCGCCGCAGCCGTGGCAAGGGCCGCGGCGACCAGGATGCCACCACGGACGAGAACGGCTCAAACCTCGACGCCGGCCCGGACGGGGACGCCGAAGACGGCGTGACCTCCCGCCGCCGTCGCAGGCGCCGTCGTGGAGACCAGGATCTCGAACTGACCGGTGGCCAGGATGACGATCCGCCCAACACCGTGACCCGGGTGCGCGCGCCGCGGCAGGCCCAGGAAACGGCCCCATCCAACAAGGTCACCAGCGTCAAGGGTTCCACCCGGCTCGAGGCCAAGAAGCAGCGTCGTCGTGAATCCCGCGACACGGGCCGCCGCCGCCAGGTCATCACCGAAGCCGAATTCCTCGCCCGCCGAGAGTCGGTGGACCGTCAGATGATCGTCCGCCAGCGCGATGACAGGATCCAGATTGCTGTGCTGGAGGACGGATTGCTCGCCGAGCATTTCGTGTCCAAAACCCAGCAGGATTCCCTGATCGGCAACGTGTACCTGGGCAAGGTCCAGAACGTGCTGCCCAGCATGGAAGCAGCATTCGTTGACATTGGCCGCGGCCGCAACGCCGTCCTGTATGCGGGTGAAGTCAACTGGGACGCGTCACGTCTCGACGGGCAGCCGCGCCGTATCGAACTGGCGTTGAAGTCCGGTGACACCGTCCTGGTGCAGGTCACCAAGGACCCGGTCGGCCACAAGGGCGCACGCCTGACCAGCCAGATTTCCCTCCCCGGCCGCTACCTGGTGTACGTGCCGGGCGGTTCAATGACCGGAATTTCCCGCAAGCTCCCCGATGTGGAACGCAACCGGCTCAAGCGCATCCTGAAGGACCGCCTCCCCGAGAACGCCGGTGTCATTGTGCGCACGGCCGCGGAGGGGGCCAGCGAGGAAGAGCTGACCCACGACATCAACCGGCTGCGGTCACAGTGGGAAACGATCGAGGCAAAGTCGGGCTCCACCAAGTCGCTCGCCCCCGAACTGCTGTATGGCGAGCCGGATTTGACCATCAAGGTGGTCCGGGATGTCTTCAACGAGGACTTCTCCAAACTGATCGTGTCCGGCGAGGAAGCCTGGGACACCATTGAGGCCTACGTGATGTATGTGGCCCCCGACCTGGTGGGACGCCTCGAGAAGTGGACCGGCAACGAGGACATTTTCCTCGCGAGCCGGATCGATGAACAGATCCACAAGGCACTCGACCGGAAGGTCTACCTGCCCTCTGGCGGGTCACTGGTGATCGACCGCACCGAAGCCATGACCGTGGTGGACGTCAACACCGGCAAGTTCACCGGCAGCGGTGGCAACCTGGAAGAAACAGTCACCAAGAACAACCTGGAGGCCGCAGAGGAAGTTGTCCGTCAACTGCGTCTCCGCGATATCGGCGGCATCATCGTCATCGACTTCATCGACATGGTCCTGGAAGCCAACCGTGACCTGGTGTTGCGTCGGATGGTGGAATGCCTGGGCCGCGACCGCACCAAGCATCAGGTTGCGGAGGTCACCTCCCTGGGGCTGGTCCAGATGACGCGGAAGCGGATGGGCACCGGACTGCTGGAAGTCTTCGGCGAGAACTGTGAGCACTGTGCCGGGCGCGGGGTCGTCACCCATGACGAGCCGGTGGAGCACAAGCGGCACGCCGTCGCCCCCGAGAACCACCAGCAGCACCTGCGGCAGGAGAAGGTGTCCCGCAGCGAACGCAAGCGTAACCGGAGCCGGTCCAACTCGCCCGCCGACGAGGACCAGCAGACACCCGAGGCGCCGCAGGACGACGCCGAGCGTCAGGCCCGGGCTGAAGCGGCCCGGGTGGCCCTCGCCAGTATCGCCGCAGCCACCCACGCAGCACACGAGGCCGAGGGTCATCCAGCGACCAACGATGCCGCCGAGGTGGTACTGACCATCAACGGTGAGACGGTGAGCCTGCCCCGCGCCGAGGCCAGCGACGCCGAAGTGCAGGAAGCCCGCCGGCTCACGCTCGATAGCCTCACCCAGGCCTTCGACCGCAAGCCCGCGTCAGCCGACTCCGGAAGCGATCCAGTTGCCGGGTCCGCTGCGGAACCGGCCGTCAGCCCCGAGCCGGCTCCCCAAAGTCCACGGCGCAACCGCCGGAGGGCTGCCAGCAGCCCCCAGGGGACCGCTGCGACGTCGGCTATCGAGCGGCAGCAACCGGGCCAGGAGGAGTCAGCGGGGCAGCCGGCGGCGCAGTTCGTCGCCAGCGTCCCGGCGGCACCTCGCCGGGACGCAACGGCGACGCCTGCCAAGGATGAGCCGATGATCCTCGGTGTAGGGGTTCCAGCGTCCGAGTTGTAGCCGCAAGCCGGGCACGCGACGCGCCCACACACCGGGGGATTTGCAGGAAACCGCCAAACTGGCGTAATCTTGATCTTCGGTGCGTTCGCCTTCTAACCGGTTATCCGGGGCGTCGATGCACAGCGTCAGCGGTAGGACCAAAGTAGTTCGGTTTGCCGGTGTAAGTACGCACACAGTAGTTTTCCAAGCATAGTTGTCGAGAGAAGTGAGTTCCCAAGTGGTGTACGCGATTGTCCGCGCAGGCGGCCGCCAAGAAAAGGTTTCCGTGGGAGACCTCGTAACCCTTGACCGCGTCACCGGTAAGGCCGGCAGCAGCTTTCAGCTGCCCGCCCTCCTTCTGGTCGACGGCGACAAGGTAACCTCAGCAGCAGACGACCTGGCAAAGGTCGCCGTGACTGCCGAGATCATTGAGAATCTTCGTGGACCGAAGATTGTCATCCAGAAGTTCAAGAACAAGACCGGCTACAAGAAGCGCCAGGGTCACCGTTCAGAGCTGACCCGCGTCAAGATCACAGGCATCAAGTAACCTCTTCGTTCTTTATCAAAAGGTAGGCAAAGCAGATGGCACATAAGAAGGGTGCGAGTTCCACTCGCAACGGTCGCGATTCAAACGCCCAGTACCTTGGCGTCAAGCGGTTCGGTGGACAGGTTGTCAAGGCCGGCGAAATCATCGTCCGCCAGCGTGGCACCCACTTCCACCCCGGCGCTGGCGTTGGCCGCGGCGGAGACGACACGCTGTTCGCGCTGGAGGCTGGCTCGGTTGAGTTCGGCAGCCGTCGTGGACGCCGCGTTGTCAACATCGTCGGCGCAGTCGCAGAGTAGTACCTGCGCACTAAGCATAAGGCAGTGAGGTGGGGTGAGCCGATCCGGCTCGCCCCACTTTCTTTTTAAGCCGGGATAGACTCGGCATCAATTCACAATTTACTAAGGAGTTCAACGTGGCAAGCTTCGTTGACCGAGTGGTTCTGCATGTGTCGGGCGGTACCGGCGGTCACGGCTGCGTTTCCGTCAAGCGGGAAAAGTTCAAGCCATTGGGTGGCCCCGACGGCGGTAACGGTGGCGACGGCGGCAGCGTGATTCTCCGCGTCGACTCACAGACCACCACCCTTCTGGACTACCACCACGCACCACACCGGCACGCCACCAACGGCGGCAACGGCATGGGCGACTGGCGTGGCGGTAAGCAGGGCGAAACCCTGATCCTGCCGATGCCAGACGGCACAGTCATCAAGACCAAGGATGGCGAAGTACTCGCCGACCTGGTCGGCGAAGGCGCCGAGTTCATCGCTGCCTCCGGTGGCCAGGGTGGGCTCGGGAACTCCTCGCTCTCCTCCCAGAAGCGCAAGGCGCCAGGCTTCGCCCTGCTCGGCATCCCCGGCGACGCCCGGGACATCGTGCTGGAGCTGAAATCCATTGCTGATATCGCTTTGGTGGGGTTCCCCTCCGCTGGCAAGTCAAGCCTCGTCGCAGCGATGTCCGCGGCTCGCCCCAAGATTGCCGACTACCCATTCACCACGCTGGTGCCGAACCTCGGAGTCGTCGAATCGGGCGACGTCCGGTACACCATCGCCGACGTGCCCGGTCTCATCGAAGGGGCCAGCGAAGGCAAGGGCCTGGGCCACAACTTCCTGCGCCACGTCGAACGTTGCGCCGCCCTGGTCCATGTCCTCGACTGCGCCACCCTGGAATCGGACCGCAACCCCCTGAACGACCTCGACATTATCGAGCGCGAGCTGGAGAAATACGCGGTGGACATGAGCTTCGCCGGCCCGGATGGGGACGTCGTGCCCCTGAACCAGCGCCCCAAACTGATTGCCCTGAACAAGGTCGATGTGCCGGACGGAAAGGACATGGCCTCCTTCGTCAGGCCCGAGCTGGAGGCCCGCGGCTACCGCGTGTTTGAGGTGTCCGCGTCCAGCCACGAAGGCCTGCGGCAACTCGGGTTCGCGATGGGCGAGATTGTGTCCGCAGCCCGCGCCGAGCTGAAGGCCACCCCACCCAAAATTGTGCCCCCAGTACTGCGCCCCCGTGCCGTCAACTCGCGCGGCTTCATCATCCGCAACGAGGAGAAGAACCTGCTGCCGTTGTTCCGGATTCTCGGCGAGAAGCCGGAGCGTTGGGTCAAGCAGACCGACTTCAACAACGACGAAGCGGTTGGCTACCTGGCCGACCGGCTCGCGAAGCTCGGCGTGGAAGAGCAGCTCTTCAAGAGCGGCGCCAAGCCCGGCGACACGGTGGTCATCGGTGAGGATGACGGCGTCGTCTTCGACTGGGAGCCGACCATGATGGGCGGGGCCGAGCTACTGGCGTCGCCACGCGGCACCGACATCCGTCTCGCGGAGTTCGTCCGGCCTACCCGCGACGAGAAGCGCGAGGACTACCAGGACCGCAAGGACGCCCGCGCGGCGGCACGGCTCGACCTTGAGACTGAGCGTAAAGCCGGGATCTGGACGGAATCGGTCAACTACAAGACCCGAACCTCCCCGGGTACCACTATCGAGACATCCCAGGCTGTCCCGGACAAGGCCGGAGACGACGACGCACCGGGGATTAACCCTGCGCCAGCCTCAGATAGCGAAGAAGCCGGACGCTAAGGTGACGACGAGTATAAAACGGCCCCTGAAAACCCGGTCCGGTCTGGCGAAGGCCAAGCGGATCGTCGTGAAGGTGGGGTCGTCGTCTCTGACTTCCATCACCGGCGGCCTGTCGGAGGAAGCCCTCGTGTCGCTCTCCAACGTGCTGGCCGCCCGGAGGAACGAGGGCACCGAAGTCATCCTGGTCTCCAGTGGTGCCATCGCTGCGGGTCTGGCGCCCCTCGGGTTGAACCGCCGCCCCAACCAGTTGTCTTCCCAGCAGGCTGCGGCCAGTGTGGGGCAGGGCCTGCTGATGGCGCGATACACCGCGGCGTTCGGGGCTCACGGCGTGACAGTCAGTCAGGTGCTGCTGACCGCTGAGGATCTGATCCGACGCGGCCACTACGCCAACGCCCACCGGGCGATGGAGCGGCTACTGAACTTCGGCGTCGTCCCGATCGTGAACGAGAACGACACCGTTGCAAGTCACGAAATCCGGTTCGGTGACAATGACCGGCTGGCCGCCCTGGTGGCTCACCTGGTGAAAGCCGACGCTCTGGTGCTGCTGTCCGACGTCGACTCCCTCTACGACGGTCCGCCGAAAGATGGTGCGCAACGGATTCCCGAGGTGCGCGGACCCGTTGACCTTGAGGGCGTCGAAATCGGCCGCACCGGCAAGGCCGGCGTCGGAACCGGCGGCATGGTCACCAAGGTTGAAGCGGCAACGATTGCGGCGAGCTCGGGTATTCCTGCCCTCGTCACCTCGGCCGAGAATGCCGCCGCCGCGTTGGCAGGGGACGACGTCGGTACCTGGTTCAGCACCAACGGCCGCCGGAAGCCCATCAGGCTGTTGTGGCTCGCCCACCTGGCGGACATTCGGGGCACACTCACCCTCGATGATGGTGCGGCGAAAGCCGTCGGGGAGCGCCGTCGTTCGCTGCTACCGGCGGGAATTGTGTCAGTTGGCGGGGACTTCGAAGCCGGTGATCCGGTGGCGATGACGGACACCAGCGGTGCGGTGGTGGCCCACGGGCTGGTCAACTACAGCTCGTTCGAACTTCCGAGGATGCTGGGCCGGACCACCCGGGAGCTGTCCAAGGAACTCGGGCGGGAGTATGAGCGGTCGGTCGTCCACGTCAACGATCTGGTGGTCCTTCGTTAGACTGGGGCAATGACTTCAGTGACCGAACAGCAGACAGATGTGACAGCCGCAGTGCACGCGATCGCTGATCGCGCGCGCGAAGCAGCCCGTCAGGTGGCGGCCGCAAACAGGGCCACCAAGGACAGGGCCCTGCTCGCGGTGGGTGCTGCCCTCGTCGCCAACAGTTCAGCGGTCCTTGCAGCCAACGCGTTGGATGTTGAAGCGGGACAGGCCAACGGCACCTCCACGGCGCTCCTGGACCGGCTCAGCCTCACCGGGGAGCGGATCGAGGGGCTTGCGACGGCGTTGCAGAACCTGGCTGGTCTCCCAGACCCCGTGGGGTCGGTGGAGCGGGGCCAGACCCTCCCCAATGGGGTGCGGATGCGCCAGATTCACGTGCCGCTCGGCGTCGTCGCCGCCATCTACGAGGCCCGACCCAACGTGACCGTCGACATTGCCGGGCTTGCTCTCAAGAGTGGTAACGCGGTTATCCTGCGCGGCGGAAGCGCCGCGGCACACACCAACGCAGCGCTGCTCGGCATCATCCGTGACGCACTGGTCAGCTCGGGACTGCCCGCCGATGCCGTGCAAAGTGTTGATGACTACGGACGCGAAGGCGCCAATGTGCTGATGAAGGCACGCGGTCGGGTGGATGTTCTGATTCCGCGGGGCGGCCGCGAGCTGATCCAGACGGTCGTCACCAACTCTGCTGTGCCGGTGATCGAGACTGGCGAGGGCAACGTCCACATTTACGTCGACCGGAGTGCCGACCCCGCGATGGCCGTGGACATCCTGTTGAACGCCAAAACCCAGCGACCCAGTGTCTGCAATACCGTGGAGACCCTCCTCGTACACCGCGATGCGGGCGCAACCACGGACGTCCTGAAGGCCTTGGCCTCTGCCGGGGTGCGGCTACATGCAGACCAGCGCACCCTGGACAGCCTGCCCGACGGCGTCACCGCCGACCTCGCCACAGACGACGACTGGGCCCGCGAATACATGGACCTTGATCTTGCGGTCGCGACAGTGGACTCGATGGAGGAGGCCATGGCACACATTCGCCAGTGGACTTCAGGACACACCGAGGCCATCATCACGAATGACCTGGGCAACTCAGAGCGGTTCATCGCCGGCATCGACTCGGCCGCAGTGATCGTCAATGCGTCAACCCGTTTCACCGACGGCGCCGAACTGGGTTTGGGTGCCGAGGTGGGCATCTCCACCCAGAAAATGCATGCGCGTGGTCCGATGGGGCTGCGGGAACTGACGACCACCAAGTGGATCCTGCAGGGTGATGGTCAGGTCCGGTCCTAGGACCACGTCGCGAAGCGCGTAACATGGTAGGGAACCTATCCACCGGTTGGTGCTGACCGGTACGCCATTACTTTGATTTCTAGGGGAGAATTTATGCTTTCTCAGCTTCTCAACGCCACACTCGTCGCCAGCGAGACTGGCGGGGGCCACGGGGGACACGTCGAACTGCCGATGGACCCGGTGTTGTACGGCGTCATCATCATGGGCGCGCTGGTTGCCTTGATGTTTGTCACTCTCGCCTTCTCGAGCCTCGGCAACCGCCACGAGGCAGTTGAAGAGCACGCCGATCCCCACAAGCAGCACCCCAACAAGCACGACCACGGCGAAGCCTCACACCGCTAGTAGCGGGGCGGGGAAGGTAGCTAAGTCGCGCCAAGTGAATCCAGCTGACAGAGCACACCCGGACGGAAGTCCGTGGCGCCTAGGCGTCATGGGCGGAACCTTCGACCCTATTCACCACGGACACCTGGTGGCTGCGAGTGAAGTCGCAGCCGTCTTCAACCTCGACGAGGTGGTGTTTGTACCGACCGGGCAGCCGTGGCAGAAGGCCGAACGTGAGGTCAGCGCCGCCGAGCACCGGTACCTGATGACCGTGGTCGCGACAGCTTCCAATCCCAGCTTCACGGTGAGCAGGGTGGATATCGACCGCCCCGGTCCCACCTACACGATCGACACCCTCCGGGATCTGAAGGCCGAACGGCCGGAGGCGGAGCTGTTCTTCATCACCGGGGCCGACGCGATGGCGCAGATTCTGTCCTGGAAGAACGCTGATGAACTGTGGTCGTTGGCCCATTTCGTCGGTGTCACCCGGCCCGGCCACGAACTCGATGGCAAGGGCAGGGATGTGAGTCTACTGGAGGTGCCCGCGATGGCCATTTCCTCCACCGATTGTCGACGGCGAGTCGCCGCCGGCGATCCAGTCTGGTACCTGGTGCCGGACGGCGTGGTGCAGTACATCGCCAAGCACGGACTGTACCGCGACGCCTCAAGGCCTGTTGAACCACTTGAACCACACGTTTCACACGACGACATAAGATCTACTACTGGGTGAGAAAGCAATGAGTAACGGCAACGAATCCGCACAGAGCCGGAAGTCACTTCGGCATACCCGCGGGACTAACGCCGACGGGCAGACAGCCGAACTGGAAACTGGTTCGCAGTCGTCCACCGAACCGCAAGCCACCGGACAGCGCCCCCCTGACCGGGCTACTCCTGAACTGCCCCACTCCGAACCGGTCATTTCTGAGCGGCGCAGTCGTCGCGCCGCTGACGCTCCCGTCGATGCGACGCCAACCCACCCGGGTGAGCGGGTTTCGCAGACCCGCGCACGTGACCGGGAAGCGCTGAGGGCCTATCGCGCCCTGGCGGAGCAGCGCCCCCAGGCTGAGGCTGCGCCCGAGCCGTCACGGCGCCAGCGCCGCGTCCAGCAGCTTGGCACCTCCACCCCGGGCGCGCAAACACTGCCGCCAGCGGCTGCCGAGCCAGCGCCCGAGGTGGACCGCCCGGCGGCCGGTCTGGGGCCGGTGCGCGAGGGCGGCAGGCGGGACCGTCGTCGTCGGATGGATGGACCGGCCGACCAGCCCGAGGGTACTGCTGCCAAGCCGACCGGGCAGACAGCCAAGCCAGTGGATAAGCCGAACGCTGTGCCAGTTCACCAGATGAGTGTTCAGCAGGCGCTGACCGCGCGGGAAACCATCGTGCAGCAGGCCCAGGAGCAGGTTGCGCAGATGGTGGCTGCCCGCGACGATGATCCGTTCACTGTCGACCTGGAAATCCTTGCGCAGCAGAAAGCCCTTGCCGAACGTGCCGCCGTACTCAACAGCCGCGCCCAGAAGATGCAGCAACTCGCGCAGGCGAACGAGCAGCGGAAGCCGAGCGCCAACGACCCCACCACGGCGCACAACCTCTCGATCGTGTCGCCCAAGGAATTCATCCGGGTTCCCGGGGTGCCCCGTGAGGTTTCCGCAGCGGGGCCAACGGCCCCCGCCTCGGACGCGGTCGTTCCCATTGGGGCGCGCACCGCTCACGGGCTTGAACCACTCGATGCCATGACGGCGGGGCTGGCGCGCGTCAAGCGCCTGCAGCTATTGCAATATTCCATTGTCAGTCTGGGCGCTTTGGCGCTGGTCACCGGAATCATGATGATTTCAGGTGTCTTCAATTGAACAAGACGGCTGACCACACCCAAGGAGATAAGTGAGCGCTAACGAAACGTCCATCGCGATTGCCCGGGCTGCTGCACATGCAGCGTCGGAGAAAATCGGTCAGGACATTGTTGCTATTGATGTCAGCGAACGGCTGGCAATTACCGACGTCTTTCTGGTTGCCTCGGCATCCAGCGAACGGCAGGTCAACTCGATCGTCGATGGTATCGAGGAAGAGCTGTCCAAGCAGGGGCTGAAGCCTGTTCGCCGTGAAGGGCGCAGCGAGGGCCGATGGGTACTGCTGGATTACCTCGACGTCGTCATCCACGTCCAGCATGAGGAGGACCGTGTCTTCTACGCACTCGAGCGCCTGTGGGGAGACTGCCCGGTCATCGATCTGCAGCTCGACACCACGCCGCCGGCTTCGGCTGACGCCGCTTCCGCTGCCGAGTGAGGTTCGCCGCCACTGAATCGGCTGGCGCTCGGAGGATCATTTTTTGGCGGCACGGGCGGACTGATTGGAATGCAAGGGGCCTGTTTCAAGGTCAGGAGGACATTCCGCTCGACGAGTTGGGCAAGCAGCAGGCCCGTGAGGCTGCCGCCGAGCTGGCTCATCTGGCGCCCACGCGTCTGGTGTCCTCAGACCTGGGTCGGGCCGCCGATACCGCGGCTGAGCTGGCCTCCCTCACCGGGCTGTCAGTTGAACTGGACCCGCGGGTTCGCGAAACCTTCGCCGGTCAGTGGCAGGGGTTGGCGTTTGCCGAGATCGCGTCGCGGTTTCCTGCCGACCAGACGGCTTGGCGATCCGGTGAACCTGCGGTGCGTGCCGGTGGCGGAGAGAGCCGGGTCGACGTCGGGCGGCGGATGGCCGCAGGTACGCTCGACGCCGTCTCCAGCCTCACCGCCGGGCAGACGCTGGTGGTTGCGAGCCACGGGGGTTCGATCCGGGCCGGTCTCGCCGCGCTAATGGGTCTGCCTCCCGAATTGTGGTCTTCGCTCTCGGGCGTTTCGAACTGCCACTGGTCGATGCTGGAGGAACTCGATCAGGGTCCCACGGGCATCAGCCGGTGGCAGTTGACCGAGCACAATGTGGGCCTGTCCTCGATGCCTTCCACCCCATTGGAAGGCTAATAGCGGGCTGAAAGTGGCGTGGATGCCGCCGATTTTGCAGGGGGCGGATTGTTGACTAAACTAAACAAGTTGCTTCGGCCAGTTCGGCGGGGGTGACACCAAGGAATTGGGGCTATGGCGCAGCTGGTAGCGCACCTGCATGGCATGCAGGGGGTCAGGGGTTCGAATCCCCTTAGCTCCACCAATGATCCGCTAGAACAACTGGAAGCACCAGTTGTTCCAGCGGATTTTTTTTGCCCGCAAGTATCTGTTCAGTCCGGGTCAGCTGTCTGATTAGTCCGCATGAGCCCAGGGAAGCGCCTGTTGCGGAAGATGCTAACGGTTTGGTTGCGCAGCCTGCGATACTCGTAGACACAAGCGACCCTAGGAGAGCCATGAAGGATCCACCGGCACCGGGCAGGGGTGAATACCGTCGGCGGCTTTGGGGAGCGCTGGGCGGAGCCAGCCTGGGTTTTGTCTTGGCATACGTCGGCTACACGCTGATCACACCGGTGCTGGAAGCCAGCCCCGGATTAATCCGTGAGTTGCAGGGCCTGTCGTGGAATCTCGTTCCTGGTCTTACTGTGCTCGGGGGCATCGTCGGGTGGCTGCTAGCTGGTCCCCGGCGGGGGCGCTGAATGAAGGCCTCCGGCACCCTCGTGCCGGCAGGGCCGTCGTCGTCGCTAGGAGGCAGGCTCGGAGTCGCGTTTGGCTGGCCGATGTCCGGCGATTGCGGCGCGGAGGTCTCCCTCTTCGTGTCCGCCCTCTTTTTTGCCGAACGGCAATACCTTGAGCAGTGGGTGCAGCACTGCCATCACAATTAGACCCCAGGCGAGTCCCAGGACGGTTGAGCATAGGGTGTTCACGAGCCAGGCCAGGAAACCGCCGACCACTGCGATCCCGACGAACGGGGCCTCAAGGGCATGGACCAGGTCGTACGGTAGGTGCCAGCCAAGGTCATACACACCCTGCAGCATGATGTGCCCGCCGACCCACAGCATGGCGATTGTGCCGATGAAGGTGATGGCGGCGAGGACGGCGGGCATCCCCTTCACGAGCGCCTCGCCGAATCGCTTGGAGCTAGCGGAGTCTTTGGTGGTCAGATGCAGGCCGATGTCGTCCATCTTGACGATCAGAGCAACGGCTCCGTAGACGATCACAGTGATCGCAATTGCCACGACGACGAGGATAATCGCCCTGGCCCATATCGACTCGTCAGCCACCTCGTTCATCGAGATGACCATAATCTCGCAGGACAGGATGAAATCGGTGGTGATGGCACCCTTGGTGACTTTAGCCTCCGCCTCGGGTCCCCGGTCCACCGCCGGCGCCTTCTCCGCATCGTGATGCCCGCGGAGCTTGTGCCAGACCTTCTCGGCACCCTCAAAGCACAGATAGGTGCCGCCCAGCATGAGGATGAATGGGATGATCCACGGGATGAAGGCACTGATGAGCAGCAATGCCGGCAGAATGATCAGCAGCTTGTTACGGAGCGAGCCCCAGAAGATTCGCTTGATCATCGGCAGTTCGCGGGACGGGTCCGCCCCGGACATGTACTGCGGGGTGACGGCGGCGTCGTCGATCACCACGCCTGCCGCTTTGGCGCCAGCCTTGGCGGCGCCAGCAGCAACATCATCCACCGAGGCAGCCGCTATGCGGGCGAGGGCTGCGACATCGTCCAGCAGGGCGACGAGACCGCCGCTCACAGTTCAAGTCCAAACTGTTTGAGAGCGGAGAACCGGGTGCGTGGGCCTCGGTTGAGGCGAGTGATCAGCATGCTTCAAGTATATGGTCCGGATGGAGATTCGGCAGGGATGGTGGCGCTCACCCGGCTCCTGGTTCAGGCGACAGCCCACGCAACCCTGTTGCGCCCAAGGTTCTTCGCCTGATACAGCGCGGTATCGGCCCGGCCGAGGAGCAGCGACGCGCTGTCCTGATCCTCGGACAGGGCCGCCCCCACCGAGCGGGTCACCTGCAGATCAAGCGCTGCTGCCCGGAGACGTTCAAGGATGTCGTCTGCCTCGCTCGCGGAACAACCGGGTAATAGAACGACAAACTCGTCGCCGCCGATCCTCCCCAGGGTGTCACCGGACCTCAGTACCCTCTGCCAGGCGCCCGCAAGTTCCTCCAATAGCCGGTCGCCTGCCGCGTGACCCTGACGATCGTTCACGCTCTTGAAATGATCGACGTCGATCAGTCCCGCGACCAGCCTCTTGCCAGTTGGATCGTCCCCGCTCAGAGCCGCTTGAAGGATCCGGTCCAGGCCTCGACGGTTCATAACAAGGGTCAGCGGGTCAATCTCGCTGTGTTCACGGGCCTGGGATAGCCACATGATGACACCACCGGTGGTGGTAACGACGGTGAAAAGTGCGATCGGTTCAAAGGCGGTCAACTGGTGGGTGGATTGCTCCTGGGGGAGCACTGCGACGCTGAGGTAGGCGACGGCGGCGAATCCGATCTCCACGGCGGCCACCAGCGGATTCAGGAACAGCAGCGCAAAGATGATCACCCAGAGGTAAAAAAAGCTGAATGACACTGTCACCGAAGTACTGCCGCCGGTAGCGGTCAGCGCGGTGATGACCGCTGTGCCAGCAGCCAACAGCCACGGCAGAAGCGCCAGCGGAGTCCGGTGCCGCAGCTTGTAGACGGGTAGACCGATCACGATGAGGAACACTCCCAGTCCGATCAGAAGGCGATCATTCAACGTGCTCGGGTGGGGGAAAACCAGGACGAGGAGCATCGCCACGCCACCCACCAGATAGAACAGGGCCATGGCGGAGACAGCCACCTCCCTCGGGTAGGGGAAGGGCCGTGTTCGGCGCAACCAGTTCAGGAGGCTCGCGAAAGCAGCAGGAGAGTTGGTGCGTGGGGGTGTGTACATGGCTGAGACCTTGCTGTTCAGTAGCCCATCTGCTGGCGAACCGCTCAGAGCAGCAAGGGCGCTTATGGCCAACCTACAGCAGAAGAAAACGTTGGTTCATCCAATGCGGGTGATGTGGTTACCTCTGCGCAGGGGCACAGTGCTGAGGTACAAGCATCGGGACCCCACCGCAGGTCCTGAAAACCCGCGCACGTCGCTGAAGGAGTAAAAGTGGAAATCCTTTCAACAATCTGGGACTTCTTTTGGCTACTGATCTGGATCTATGCCGTAATCGCCTTCCTGACCCTGTTGTTCTCGGTTGTGGCAGATCTGTTCCGCGACGAGACCCTGTCCGGTTGGCTCAAAGCGGTATGGCTTGTTTTCCTGGTGTTTGTCCCGTTCATTTCGATCCTCGTCTACCTGATCACACGGGGAGACGGGATGGCGGACCGGGGCCAGCGACTGGTCACCGAACGCAGGGAGGCGCAAGCCGAGTACATCCGGTCGGCCGCCGGTTCCAGCATCAGCGACGAGATTTCCAAGGCCCACGCTCTCCTCGATGCGGGAACCATCAGCGCCGAGGAATACGAGCTCATCAAACAGCGGACGCTAGCCCGGTAACGCACTCGCGGTGCCAGTCAACATGCGACGCTCAACGGGCGTCACCTTCTCTAGGGAGTAGTTATGGATTTCTGGAACAGTTTTTGGAGCATCTTCTGGTTCCTTTTCTGGATCTACGCGGTGCTGGCTTTTGTCACAATTCTGTTCTCAGTCATCGCTGATCTTTTCCGGGACAAGACCCTCAAAGGATGGCATAAGGCAGCCTGGCTGGTCGGCCTCATTTTCTTGCCTTTCCTGTCGATCCTCGTGTATCTCATCGCCCGCGGCGACGGCATGACGGCTCGGAACGAACAGCAGGCAGTCGCCCGGCATGACGCCCAGTCCGCGTATATCCGGTCGGTGTCCGGTGTCAGTCTCAGTGACGAAATCAATAAGGCGAGGGCACTCCTCGATGCGGGGACCATCACCGATGAGGAGTACACCCTGATCAAGCAGAAGGCGCTGAGCGCCTAGTCGTGGAACCGGTCCTGTCAGGGTCAGTCACTTCAGTAGTCCTCGGAGAACCGGTACATGAACGCGGCCATCGCGTCACGGTTCACTGGGGTGAGGGCACGGTAGGTTTTCGTGCCATTGGGTCCAGCCCAGCCGGTGCTGATGCCGGTGGATGCCAGCCAG